>JAUUZX010000029.1 GCA_030592025.1 bacterium
CGACGTGGGCATCAATCGCATCGACGACCCCAGCCACCCCAAGGGCACGCGTCTCGTGGGGGACGTGGACGCCGCGGCCGTGATGGGTCGCGCGGCTGCCTTGACCCCCGTGCCGGGGGGCATCGGGCCCATGACCATCGCGATGCTCCTGGAGAACACCTGGGAGGCCATGGTGCGGCGGGAGGGCGGCGGTGCCTGAACTGGACCTGAACAAGGCCCTCGCCGCGGAACGTCGGGGGATCGAGAAGGCGCTGCGGCGTCATCTGGTGCGGTCGAAGAACGTGCCAGGACGCCTGCGGGACGCCATGGGGCACAGCCTCCTGTCCGGGGGCAAACGCCTGCGCCCGGTCCTCATGCTCTGGGCCTGGGACGCGTTCGATACCGGCGCGGGTTCGAACCGGGAGGACGCCGTGAAGGCGGCCTGCGGTATCGAGATGCTCCACACCTATTCCCTCATCCATGACGACCTGCCGGCCATGGACGACGACGTCCTGCGCCGGGGGCGCCCCACGTGCCACGTGGCCTTCGACGAGGCCACGGCAATCCTCGCAGGGGACGGACTGCAGGCCCTGGGCTTCACGCTGCTCGCGGAGGCCGGGGGTGCGCGGGCCGGCGAACTGGTGGCGCTCCTGGGCCGGGCCGTCGGACCCGGCGGCATGGTGGGTGGGCAACAGAACGATCTGGACGCCGAGGGCAGCGAGGTCACCGCCGTCCACATCCGGCGCATCCACAAGGGCAAGACGGCGGCGCTCATAGCGGCCTCCCTGGCCGGGGGCGCCGTGCTCGCCGCGGCGTCGCCGACGGTGGTGGCCGACTTGGCCAAGGCCGGCGAGGACCTGGGGCTGGCCTTCCAGGGGGCCGACGACGTGCTCGACGCGACAGCCACGTCCGCGAAGCTCGGCAAGACCGTGGGCAAGGACGCGGCCGCCGGCAAGGCGACCTGGGTGAGCATCGAGGGCCTCAGCAAGGCGGCGGACCGGGCCCATCGGGACGGTCGCCGGGGCCTCAGACGGTTGGCGACGGTCCTGCCGGAGGGTGTGCCGCGGGAGAGATTGCTCGCCCTCGGTGAGGTCATGTGGCAGAGGGATCACTAGTGGTGGCGGAGTCGGGGACATGGCCCATCTGGGCGATCGTCGCGGCCTGCGGTGTGTTCGGCCAGGCCGTGAAGCTGCTGCTGTACTCGGTCACCCGACGGCACCTCGCCCTGGCCGCCATGGCCCAGGGCAACGGCCTGCCGAGCCTGCCGGCGACCCTCCTCACGTGCCTCCTCACGCTGGTCATCGTGCGCGAGGGCTGGAGCTCTTCCCAGGCGGGGTTCGCCCTGGTTTTCGCCGTCCTCGTGGTGCACGACACGGTGAAGCTCAGCGGCATGGCCGACCGGCAGCGCGCCGTGCTGGCGGAACTCCTGGAGCGGCTCGACGACGCCGGGCGCGTTCGGCGTGGTGTGGCCGCCGTGCTGGACCCGCGCGCCCATCATCCTTCCCACGTGCTCGCCGGCGTGGTGCTGGGTGCCCTATTCGCTCTGGCGTTCACTACGGGACCGCGTTAACCTTGGTCGGTGCCCCCAGCGGGGGCTGGCCTTGTCAGGAAGGGACGTGAACATGAAGCCGATCCTGCCCGGGATCGCCGGTCCGGACGATCTGAAGAGCCTGGATCTCGACCAGTTGACCGCGCTGTGCGACGAGTTGCGCGACGAGATCATCGGCACCGTGGCCAGCAGCGGCGGCCACCTCGGCGCGAGCCTGGGTGTCGTCGAGCTGACGGTCGCCCTGCACAGGGTCTTCGATTCGCCCCGGGACAAAATCGTGTGGGACGTGGGGCACCAGGCCTACGGGCACAAGCTGCTCACCGGCCGTTTGGCGGACTTCCACTCCCTGCGTCGGCGTGGCGGCGTCGCCGGTTTCCCCAAGAGGTCCGAAAGCCCCCACGACATGTTCGGGGTGGGGCACGCGAGCACGGCCATCAGCGCGGCCGTGGGCTACGCGGCGGCGCGGGATGCCCGGAACGAGGACCATTCGGTCATCGCCATCCTCGGCGACGGCGCGCTCACCGGCGGGTTGGCCTACGAGGGGCTGAACAACGCGGGGCAACTGCAGACCAACCTGACCGTCGTCCTCAACGACAACAAGATGAGCATTTCGCCCAACGTGGGGGCCATCGCCAAGCATCTGACCCAGATCACCAGCGGTCGCCACTACAACCGGTTCGAGGCCTCCCTGTGGGATCTGCTGGGCAAGCTGCCCAAGGGCAGCAAGGCCCAGATCCTGGCGGGGCGCATCAAGGAGGCTCTCAAACAGCTCGTGGTGCCGACGATCCTCTTCGAGGAACTGGGCTTCAAATACTTCGGCCCCATCGACGGCCACGACCTGCCCCTGGTCATGAAAACCCTCGAGGCGGTGCGCAAGCTCAAGGGCCCGATCCTGGTGCACGTGGTGACGCGCAAGGGCAAGGGGTACCGTTTCGCCGAAGAGGACGGCCAGCGGTACCACGGGGTCGGCAAGTTCGACCGCGCCGAGGGGATCAAGGTTGTCAAGCCGGATGTGCCGGCCTACACCACGGTCTTCGGGCAGACCCTGTGCGACCTGGCCACCAGCGACGACCGCATCCACGGTGTGACGGCCGCCATGCCCTCGGGCACGGGGCTGACGAAGCTGCGGGAAATGTTCCCGAACCGGTTCCACGACGTCGGCATCGCCGAGGGCCATGCGGTGACCTTCGCCGCCGGCCTGGCCTGTGACGGCCGGCGTCCCGTCGTGGCGGTCTACTCGACCTTCCTCCAGCGCGCCCTCGACCAGATCATCCACGACGTGGCGCTGCAGAAGCTGCCCGTCGTGTTCGCGGTGGATAGGGCCGGTGTCGTGGGGGAGGATGGTCCCACCCACCACGGTGTGTTCGACCTGACCTTCCTGCGCATGGTCCCCGGCATGGTCGTCATGGCGCCCCGGGACGAGCGTGAACTGCAGCGGATGCTGGTCACGGCCATGGCCCACGAGGAGGGCCCGTCCGCCCTGCGCTACCCGCGGGGTGCGGGACCTGGGGCCGAACTCGCCGAGGCGCCGGAGCCGATTCCCCTGGGGCAGAGCGAAACCCTGTGGGAGGGGGAGGACATCTGCGTCCTGGCCGTCGGGTCGCTGGTGCAGCCCGCGGTCGAGGTGGCCCGCAAGCTGGCGAGCGAAGGCCTCGGCGTCGAGGTCGTGGACATGCGCTTCGTCAAACCCCTCGATGAGAAATTGCTGGCGTCGGTGTGGGCCCGTCATCGCTTCGTCATGACCTGCGAGGAGAACAGCGTGCGCGGCGGCTTCGGCGCCGGGGTCCTGGAATGGGCGGCGACCCAGGGGGAGGAGGGGCCGCGCGTCCACGTCGTGGGCATCCCCGATGCATTCCAGGAGCACGCGACCCGCGCCGAGTTGCTGGCCGCCATGGAGCTTGACGCCGTCGGCCTGGAGGCGAGGATTCGCCGGGTGCTGGGGCGGCGTGCCGACAATCAGGCCCAGAGCGCTTCGTGATGAGCCGGGAAGACGCCATCCAGCTGCGGGCCATCGGCCTTTTCGGCAACCCGACCAAGGCTGCCATGGGTGACGCCCTGCGCACCATCGCCGATCTGTGCCGCAAGGCGGGGGTTCGCACGGTCGCGGCCAAGGATCTGGAGGCGGTGGCGCCGGCGGGCACGGACATCCTCGGCTCCGAGGAGATTGTCGAGCAGGTGGACCTGGTCATCGCCCTGGGCGGCGACGGCACCATGCTTCGGGCCGCGCGGGTCCTGGGCCTGAGCGGCGTGCCCCTGTTGGGCGTGAACCTGGGTTCCCTGGGTTACCTGACCGACGTGCCCCTGGAAGAACTGGGCGCCGCGGTGGAGGCCGTTCTCGCCGGGGACTACCACCTGGACACCCGGTCCCGCGTCTACTGCTCGGTGTGGCGTGGCGGGGAACGCATCGCCCAGGCCAGCGCCCTGAACGATCTCGTCGTGAACATGGGGTCGTTGCCCCGCGCGCTGGACATGGAGCTGCGCACGGACGGTCACTCCCTCGGCCGCTTCCTCGGCGACGGCATCATCGTCAGCACACCCACCGGGTCCACGGCCTACAACCTGTCGGCGGGCGGCCCCATCTGCCACTCGTCGGTGCCCTGCCTGCTGGTGTCACCCATCTGTCCCCACGCCCTGGGCATGCGACCGCTGGTCATGGACAACTCCACGCGCATCGAGTTCGTGCTGCACAGCTGCGGCGATGGCGCGATCCTCACCGCCGACGGCCAGAAGACCCACGACCTGCAGGACGGCGACCAGCTCTCCTTCCGCGAGGCCAACCGCGAGGTGAACCTCGTCAAGTTCCACCACAGCAATTTCTATCGGGTCATGCGCCACAAGCTCCATTGGGGAGGGACCCCCCGTCAGGTCAGGGGTGAGAGCTGATGCTCCGCCAACTCCGTGTCGGGAACCTGGCGCTGGCCGAGGACGTGGTCGTCACCCTCGAACCCGGTCTGACCATGCTCACGGGAGAGACCGGCGCGGGCAAGTCGCTCATTGCCGGCGCCCTGGGCTTGCTGGCCGGTGGTCGCGCGGATCGTGGCCTGGTTCGGGAGGGGGAGGACCTGGCCTTCGTCGAAGGGGTGTTCGACCTGGACACGCGGCCGGAGGCCCGGGCCCTGGCGGCGGGTTTGGGCCTGCGCCTGGGCGACGACGGGATCCTGGTCCTGCGACGGGAGGTTCGGCGGGAGGGCCGCGGACGGGTCCTCATCAATGGCCTCGTCTCATCCCTCGCCCTGCTGGAGGAACTCGGGGGTCATCTGCTGCATGTCCAGAGTCAGGACCAACAGCGTGAACTCACCCGCACCCATTTCGCCGTGGACCTGCTGGACGAGATCCTCGGGCTGACCGGGGAGCGGAGTCGTGCCAAGGCGGCCCTCGCCGAGTGGCGGGCGACGGAGAAGGAGATGGCCCACCGTCGCCAGGAGGCCGCCTTCGCCCGGGAACAGCGCGACATGTGGGCGTACCAGTTGCGGGAGCTCGAGGAAGCCGCCCTCGACGTCGATGAAGCGGCATCCCTGGGTGAGAAGCTGGTTTTGGGCCGGGGCGCCCGGGGGCTCCTGGAGGCAGGAGCGGCGGCGAGGCTGGAACTGGCCGAGGGCGAACTGAACGCGGCCGCGCTCATCGGAAAGGCGTTGGGCAGATTGGGCGGAGCGGCCGCCGAGAGCCCCCGCTTGGCCGAGGTGGTGGAGCTGGCGTCGGCAGCCCAGGAGCAGGTGGGGGAGGCGGCGCGGCTCCTCGAACGCTTCCTCGATCAGGTGGAGGTGGACCCGGCCCGGCTGGATGAGCTCGAAGCCCGCCAGTCGCTCTACCACGAACTGACGCGGAAGTTCGATCGCGACGTCCCGGGGCTGCTGGTCCTGCGTGACGAACTGGCCGCGCGTCTGGCAAGGGAGCGGGCGGCGGTGTCGGATCTCGACGCCTTGGCGGAACGGCAGATCGCCGCGGCGGCGGAGGTGGGGGAGGCCTGCTCCGCGCTGCGCCGTCGTCGGGTGGCGGGCGCGCCCGCGGTGTCCGAGCGGGCGGCGGAGTTGATACGGCCCCTGGCCCTGCCGCGGCTCGAGTTGGCGTTCACCGTGGAGCCCGATCCTGATGACGGCGGTCTGGAGGTGGACGGCGCGCAGTCCCGGGTCACGTCCCGGGGAGCAGACCGGGTTCGCCTGGAGGTACGCACCAACCCCGGCGAGGCGGCGGGCGAGGTGGCGCGGATCGCCAGTGGCGGCGAGCGGTCGCGTATCTACCTCGGACTCGTGGTCATGGGTCTGCAGGAGCGTTCCGAGCCCGCGCTCCAACTCTTCGACGAGATCGACTCGGGGCTGGGCATGGACCACGCCCTGGCGGTGGCCAGGCTTCTGGGACGGCTGGCCAGACCGGGTCAGGTGTTGTGCGTCACCCATCTGCCCACGGTGGCGGCCTGTGGGGACCAGCACCTGCGCGTTGGCAAAAGCGTCCGGGACGGCCGCACGACCCTCATGGTCCAGGCGGTGACGGGCGAAGAACGGATCGACGAGTTGGCGAGGTTGCTGGGCGGGACGGACGCCGGTGACACGGATCGCCAAAGAGACTACGCCCGCGAGTTGCTCCGTCACCGGGGAGCACGGGCGGAAAGCGCTTAGAGCCTTTAGGTTATCTCCGTAAAGATGGGGCCCGGCGCCGAAAAGGAATTTGACGCGGCCACGCCCATGTCACATACTTCGCCGGCCAAGGGTGCGCCCGTAGCTCAGCTGGATAGAGCGTCTGCCTCCGGAGCAGAAGGCCGTGGGTTCGAATCCCGCCGGGCGTACCAACGCTCCCAACCCTTGGAATCCCCATGTGGCTGCCGCGACTCCTCCTGCTTCTGCTCGCCGGGTTCTTTATCCGGCGCCTGTTCCGTAGCCTGACCCGGCGGCCGGCACCGCCGCGCGCAGCTCGCGACGAGGCCGAGACCAAGACCCCGGGAGAATCCTTCGACGAGTTGACCCAGCAGGACATCTCCGATGCCGATTACGATGAGATCCCGTAGGCGCTCGTCCATGTTCGAGTCGCGATTCCGCGACGGCGCGGGTGCCGAGTTCCCTTTGCGCCAGTACCTGCGTTGCCGCGAGGATTTCGTCAGCGGCATCGTCCATCTGGTCCTGCTGGCGGTCTTCCTGGTCGTGCTCCTCGTCTTCGGCCGCACGCTGCAGCAGATGTTCACCGCCCATGCCCCGGACGTGAATCCGTGGATCCGTCGGGGCGCTTTCGTCACGTTGGGTGTATTTTGCCTGTCGGTTGTCCGGCGCTTGGTTTACAAAGTAGCGGAATTGCGGGCCACGAGGCGGGAGATGAATGGGCTGCAGGCCTCGTTCCGGGGCGATGGCGGCGACCTTTCCGCCTGAAACGGGGATCAACCCGCGCTGCCTGTGGCCGAACATGAAAACGGGGGCGAATCACGTGCCCCGCAGTTCCTGTGTCACCGACTCCTGGAGGATGGGTTCCATGCAAGAGGTCTGCCGTCGATTCACCGAGAAGAAGGCGCTGTTGGGCGTTCTGGGCCTGGGCTACGTGGGGTTGCCCCTGGCGGTGTCCTACGCCAAGGCCGGTTTCCGTGTTCTCGGATTCGAACTGTCGCAGGAGAAGACCGACGCCATCAACGCGAGCGAAAGCTACATCATCGACGTGGACCAGGCGGAACTCGCCGAGGTCGTCGGGGCAGGGCTTCTCGAGGCGACCACGGACTTAGCACGGCTGTCCGAGGTCGACAGCGTGAACATCTGCGTGCCGACGCCCCTCGGCAAGACCCGCGACCCCGACATCAGCTACATCCAGTCCGCCGTGGCGTCCATTGCGCCGTGCCTCCACCGGGGGATGGTGGTCATCCTTGAGAGCACGACTTACCCCGGCACGACCGAGGAGGTCATCCTCCCCAAGTTGGAGGAGAAGGGCCTGACCGTCGGGAAGGATTTCTTTCTGGCGTTCTCCCCGGAGCGCGTCGATCCCGGCAACCCGACCTACAACACCATCAACATTCCCAAGGTCGTGGGCGGCGTGACCGAGGCCTGCACCGAGGTGGCGACGAGCCTTTACAGCCAGGTCATGGACACGGTCGTGCCGGTGTCCTCGGTGCGCGTGGCCGAGACGGTCAAGTTGCTGGAGAACACCTTCCGCAGCGTGAACATCGCCCTGGTGAACGAGATCGCCCTCATGTGCAGCGCCATGGACATCGACGTGTGGGAGGTCATTGACGGGGCCGCGACCAAGCCCTTCGGTTTCATGCCGTTCTACCCTGGTCCGGGCCTGGGGGGGCACTGCATCCCCATCGATCCGTTCTACCTCGCCTGGAAGGCCAAGCAGGCGGGCAGCGAGGCGCGTTTCATCGAGTTGGCCGGGCAGGTCAACGGCGCCATGCCGCGCCATGTGCTGAGCCTGGTGAACGATGCCCTCAACAGCCGGTACAAGGCCATCCGCGGCAGCAAGGTGCTGGTGGTGGGCGTGGCCTACAAGCCGGGCATCGACGACCTGCGCGAATCGCCGGCCCTGGACATCCTCGAGTTGCTGGCGGCGCGGGGTGCCGAAACTTTCTGGTACGACACCGAGGTGGCGGGCCTGCCCGAGGGCATCTCCGGCACGCGTCACGATGAGTGGACACGGGAGGCCATCGAAGGCTACGATGCCGTGGTCATCGTCACGCCCCATCCCGGGGTCGATCATACGTTGCTGCTGGGGGCGGCGCCGGTGGTGGTCGACACGCGCAATTCCCTCAAGGGGCACACCGCGGAAAACCTGGTCACACTCTAATCACCCGCAAGGCGGATCCCTGACACGTTATCTCGTCACCGGCGGTGCCGGTTTCATCGGGTCACACCTGACCCGGGAGCTGGTGAACCGCGGCCACGATGTGGTCGTGCTCGACAATCTCTCGACCGGGCGTCCGGAGAACCTCGCGGACCTGCGCGAGCGCATCCGCTTCGTCGAGGGCAGCATCACGGAACTGGACACGGTGCTCTCCTGCTGCGAGGGCGTCGACTGCGTGTTCCACCAGGCCGCCTTGCCGAGCGTGCCGCGCAGCGTCAAGGACCCCCTCATGAGCGACGAGCACAACGTGGGGGGCACCCTGCGCGTGTTCTGGGGTGCGCACCAGCAGGGTGTGCGCCGGGTGGTCTACGCGGCGAGCAGTTCCGTCTACGGCAACACCGAGGAGTTGCCCAAGCACGAGGGGATGCAGCCGCGCCCCATGTCGCCCTACGCGGTGAACAAGCGGGTGGGCGAACTCTACGGGTCGGTTTTCAACGACCTGTACGGCCTGAGCACCATTGGGCTGCGCTACTTCAATGTTTTCGGTCCGTGGCAGGACCCCCAGAGCCAGTATGCGGCGGTGGTGCCGCTCTTCATCACGCTGCTGTTGGCGGGAGAGCCGCCGGTCATCCACGGTGATGGCGGGCAGTCGAGGGATTTCACGTACATCGCCAACGTCGTCGAGGCCAACCTGGCCGCCGCCGCCGCTCCGGACGAAGCGGGTGGGCGCAGCTACAAC
>JAUUZX010000470.1 GCA_030592025.1 bacterium
GGTCCAACAACAGATCGTGGGGAATCCCGGCGGAGTCCGTGTCGTGACGGGAACGCCCACCGTGCATGCCTACCTCCCGCATCGAGCATCCGCTTCCAAAGGAACACGGCGGGACACGGTCCGTCAACCGGGTGGCCATGGTCACCTGGGCCCGGGACGACACAGCCCGGTCCTGCTAGAATGGCGCAGCGTACCCGCCATGCCCGCCACGCGAATTGAACCGAAGGACCGACCATGGCCAGGAACGTCGAAATCAAGGCGGAGGTCGCCGACCCCGCCGACCTCCGCGAACGGGCCATCGCCCACGTGGGCGTCCAACCCACGGTCATCCTCCAGACCGACACCTTCTTCGCCACGGGTCGCGAACGCCTCAAGTTGCGACGGTTCGCCGACGGCTCCGGCGAGCTCATCCACTACGAACGGACCGACGCCGAGGGTCCCAAGACCTCCCGTTACCTCCTGTGCCCCATCCCCGACGCCGATGCCCTGCTCGCGACCCTGAGCCCCACCCTGCCCGTGCTGGCGGTGGTCAGGAAACGCCGGGAGCTCCTGCTGGCCGGACGCACGCGCATCCACCTGGACGACGTCGAGGGGCTCGGTCACTTCATGGAGTTGGAGGTGGTCCTGGATGGGGACG
Organism: bacterium; assembly: GCA_030592025.1. The sequence continues at coordinate 638 of JAUUZX010000470.1, forward strand.
AGGACATCGCGGACGGCGAGGCGGAGGCCCACGCCCTGATGGAGGTTCTCGGGGTTCAGGCCGGGGATCTGGTAGCGGGCGCCTACGTCGACCTGCTCGCGGGGAGTGGCCCGGCAAGGGACTGAAACAGACCCTCTACAGCCGCGCCACGCCCAGGAACACCGCGTGCCAGGCCGCCACGATCACGAAGAAAGCCGCGCGGGCACGCTCAGGCGTCAGGCCGGGCAGCCGGTACTCGATGCTGCTGGTGGGGCAGTTGCTCACGCAGTCGCCACAGAGGGTGCAGGCCTCGCCGGGGACGCGGTTCAGGACATCCGTCGGGTAGAGGGCATCGTAGCGGCAGGCGGGCGTGCAGGCGCCGCAGTCGGTGCAGCTGTCGGCGATGCGCATGCGCCAGGGCGACACCTTGCCCAGCCTCGTCGCCACCCAGCCCATGGGGCACCACATCGTGCAGTGGACCATGTGACCCGTGCGGCGGGACCAGAAGACCATGATCCCCACCCCCACCAGACCAAAGCCCGCGGCGAGCCAGCCCGCAGCCACCGTCGGCAGGCCGAGGCGGCCCAGGCCCAAGGCCAGGCCCATGACCAGGACCAGGATCCCCAGCCGCGCCGCGTTGCGCCAGCGGGGCAGCACATCCGGTCGACGGCGGGACTGGGCGGCGCGGTCGTCCCAGGCGCCGATGTAGCACAGCCAACTGCACCAGGCCGGGCCCAGCGCCAGCACCGACACCGAGAAGAGGATGGCCATGAACATCCCCCCGCCCCGGAAGAGCGGGCCCGCGTAGATCAGGGCGGGGACGGGCAGGTGGAGCTTGCCGGTCATGAGGAACCAGTCGGCTCCGGCCAGGCCCAGCAGAAGTTGGGTGAAAAAGACGATGGAAAAGGCCAGCCACACCTTGGGTCGCAACTGCTTGATGCGCCGCGGTTCGCGCAGGCGGTCGGCCAACCAACCGGCGTAGACGGCGAGCAGCGCCCCCTCCCACCAGCCACCCGTGGGCAGGAAACGCTCCAGGAGGATACCGGCGGGGTGGGTGACGACCTGCACCGTGGCCAGAAGCGCTCCGGCCAGCAGGAAGGCCGCGAAGCCGGGCCCGGTGACGTCGTCGGCAGGCAGGCGATTGCGACGTCCCTTGGTGAAGAGCAGCGCGGCCGAAAGCACCGTGAAGAGCGCCACGCCTCCGATGATGAGGGTCATGCGGGTTGTCGGCCGCCCCATGCGCTCGTAGGCGGAGACGAACTCCGCCAGGGTGGCGATCCACTCAGCGGCGCCCGCCAGGAGCAGAACCTGCAGCGCGCGGTCGGACCAGCGGCGCTTGAGCAGCAGGAGGAAGGGGACACAGAACCACAGACCCATGAGTCCGGTCTCGCCGGCACGGGAGTGGTGGGCGGCCAGGAGCAGGCTGGAGAGGATCAAGGGAACGTAGCGCACAGTCACCGCCTCGCTGGAGTCCGCCCCTACGTAAACCCCCGGTGACCTCGATGTCAAAACGGACTTGAATATCCGTTTTTTATAAGTAGCGACGCAGCACGCGCTTGATGGTCATCCCCTGGACGATGATGGAGAACAGCACCACCAGGTAGGTGCTCGTGAGGATCAGGTTCTTCTCCGGACCCGCCGGCAACGAGAGGGCCAGGGCCACGGAGATGCCCCCGCGCAGACCCGCCCAGGTGAGGATGCGCACGACCCCCGGGGGGAACTCGTGGCGGATGCCGATCAGCGCGATGGGACCGGCCACGCTCACCAACCGGGCCAGGAGCACGATGGGGATCATGATGAACCCCGCCAGCACGGTGCGGCCGTCGAGAGCCAGCACCAGCACCTCGATACCGATGAGCGTGAAGAGCAGCGCGTTGAGGATCTCGTCGATGAGCTCCCAGAACTTCTCGAGGTAGTCCGCCACCTCCTCGCTCATGGCCAGGGCCCGCCCCCGGTTGCCGATGAGGATGCCCGCCACCACGACGGCGATGGGGCCGGACACGTGCATGGCCCAGGCCGCGCTGTAGCTGCCCATGACGAGAGCCA
>JAUUZX010000238.1 GCA_030592025.1 bacterium
CAAGGGCAAGGAGCGCATGATGACGCGCTACGCCATCGACTACAACAAGTGCATCTGGTGCTCCCTCTGCACGGAGAACTGCCACACGGGATCGATCACCATGAGCCACGACTACGACCACTCGGTGTACGACCGCCGGTCGCTGGTCTACGAGTTCATGGACCCGAACGAGCAGAAGATTCCCTGCCACCGTGCCACCCGCACCGAGATGGGCTGGTGGGTGGAGCCGAAGGCCGAGAAGCCGAAGCCCGCGGCCAAGCCCGAGAGCGAGAAGCCGGCCCCCGCCGCCGACGCGGCGCCCCCGGCGGAGGATCCCCCGACCGCGACCGGACCGGATGGCGACAAAGGAGACGACTCGTGACCGCTGACCTGATCTTCGTCGTGCTGGCGCTGATGACCATCCTGCCCGCGGTGGTGGTGGTGTTCAGCCCCAACATCGTGCATGCGGGTTTCGCCCTCCTGCTGACCCTGCTGGGCGCGGCCGGCCTCTACGCCTACCTGGGCGCCGACTTCGTGGCCGTCACCCAGGTGATGGTGTACGCGGGCGGCATCCTCGTGCTCATCCTGTTCACGGTGATGATGACGCGGATGCCCCAGACGGGCCGCAAGCGCTTCGGCCTGGACCGCTACGTGCCGGCGGGGATCTTCTCCCTGGCCGTCTTCGGGCTGCTGTACAAGACCATCACCTCGGTCGAATGGGCGGCCTCCGAGGGCGTCATCGCGCCCACGACGGCGGTGATCGGCACGAACTTCATGACCAGCTACATCTTCCCCTTCGAGTACGTCTCGCTGGTGTTGCTGGTCTCCATGATCGGCGCGGCCATCCTCATCCGTGAGGGCCAGCCCGATGTGGACGCGGGGGACGACGCGGCGACCGCCACCGGCGACGAGGAGGTGCCGTCGTGAACATCGGACTGGAGCATTTCCTGACCGTGAGTGCGGGCCTGTTCGCCCTGGGTCTGTTCGGGGTCATGTCGCGGCGCAACGCCGTCGGCATCCTCATGGGCGTCGAGCTCATGCTCAACGCGTCCAACATCAACTTTGTGGCCTTTTCACGCTACGTGGAGCACGGCATCGACGGCCAGATCATGAGCGCCTTCGTCATCGTGCTGGCAGCGTCGGAAGCGGCTGTAGCCCTGGCCATCGTCCTGGCGATGTTCCGCAACTTCGGCACGGTCAATGCGGACGCCGTGCAGAGCCTGAAGCAATAAGGGAGAACGAACGGTGATGAGCGACAACGCCATCCTGTATTCTGCGCTGGCGATCCTGGGCCTGCCCCTGCTGAGCTACGCGCTGATCTTCTTCTTTGGGAAGATGCTGCCGCGTAAGGGCGACTGGATCGGTGTCGGCCTCATGGGCGTCGCCGAGCTGTTGGCCATCCGGGTCTTCATCGCATTCTGGAAGATCGGCGACCCGACCCACCGCGTGGAGGGTGCGTTCAACTGGATCGACGTGGGCGGCTTCCAGATCGACGCGGGCATCCTCGTCGACGGCATGACCGCGGTCATGCTCATGGTCGTCTGCACGGTGAGCTTCGTGGTGCACCTGTATTCCGTCGGCTACATGCACGGCGACCGGCGCTACGAGCGTTACTTCTCCTTCCTGGGTTTCTTCACCTTCTCCATGCTGGGCATCGTGCTGGCGAACAACCTGTTCTTCCTGTACGTGTTCTGGGAGCTGGTGGGCCTGTCGAGCTACCTGCTCATCGGCTTCTTCTTCCACAAGCACTCGGCGGCCAACGCCAACAAGAAGGCATTCCTGACCAACCGTGTCGGTGACTTCGGCTTCTGGCTGGGCATCCTGGTGTTCTTCACGGCCACGGGCACCCTCAACTACTTCGAGCTCTTCGCCCACGTCGATGCGGGCACGGTCAAGGGCACCCTCCTGACCTGGGCGGGCGTCGGCCTGTTCATGGGGTGCGTCGGCAAGTCGGCCCAGATGCCCCTGCACATCTGGCTGCCGGATGCCATGGAAGGTCCCACCCCGGTCTCGGCCCTCATCCACGCCGCCACCATGGTCGCCGCGGGCGTCTACATGGTCGCGCGTCTGGCGCCGCTCTTCGGTCCCGAGGCGGGTCTGGTGATCCTCTACGTGGGGGCGGTCACGGCCTTCATCGCCGCGACCATCGCCCTGGTGAAGACCGATATCAAACGGGTGCTGGCCTTTTCGACCCTGAGCCAGTTGGGCTACATGGTCATGGCCCTGGGCGCGGGTGACTCGGTGAACTCCATGTTCCACCTGACGACCCACGCCATGTTCAAGGCCCTGCTCTTCCTCGGCGCCGGCTCGGTGATCCACGCGGTCCACAGCCAGGAGATGCCCGACATGGGCGGCCTGCGCAAGAAGATGCCCATCACCTTCGTGACCTTCCTGGTCGCGACCCTCGCCATCAGCGGCGTGCCGGGCTTCTCGGGCTTCTACTCCAAGGATGGGATCCTGGGCTCGGTCCTCGCCTTCGGCATGACCGACGGCCACTACCTGCCCTTCATCCTGGGCATCACGGCGGCGGTCCTCACGCCCTTCTACATGTTCCGCATCGTCTTCCTGACGTTCTTCGGCAAGCCGCGGAACCAGGAGAAGTACGACCACGCCCACGAGTCCGGTTGGACCATGACGGTCCCGCTGATGATCCTGGGCCTGCTGGCGTTCGCCTCGGCGGGTTGGCAGACCGCGGATGTGGGCTGGTTCTCCAAGTTCGTCACCAAGTACGACGTACCGGCCATCGCCGCCGAGTTCCACCTGGGCGAGACGGCGGGGGACCATCTGGTCGCGGACGCCCATGGTGCTGAAGCCTATGGTGCTGAAGCCTATGGCGCCGACATGCACGCTGCCGACGCCCATGCCGCACCGGCGACCGGCCACGGCGATGAGCACGCGGCGGCGGACGGCGGTCACGGTGACGGTCACCATGACGTCCACCACACCGCCCACGTGCGGGCCATGTACATGTCCATCACGATGGCGGCCCTGGGCATCCTGGCGAGCTGGTGGGTGTACCACCGCCGCAAGGTGAACACGGCGGCCCTGCAGGCCCGCTTCAGCGGCGTCTACACGGTGCTGCAGGGGCAGTACTTCTTCGACGAGTTCTACCACATGACCGTCTACCCGGCGACCCTGTGGTGGGCGCGCATGTGTTCCGCGTTCGACAAGTATGTCGTCGACGGCATCGTCAACGGGACCGGCTACCTCACTCGCGGGATGAGTTGGGTGGCCGGCATGATCGACCATTGGGTCGTGGACGGTGCCGTGAACGGTGTCGCCACCGTGCTCCAGGGAGCCGGTGAAGGTTTCCGACGTATTCAGACAGGTCGGGTGCAGACGTACCTCGTGTACGCCAGCGCCTCGATCCTGATGCTGGTTCTGGTCTATCGAGTTCTGTAAGCCAGGGTTGTTGCCAACACCCGAGAGGAGCGCCACGCATGGGTGAGCACATTCTTTCCTGGATGATCTTTTTTCCGGTCATCGGGGCGGCTGTGATTGCTTTCATTCCGAGCGAGCGGAAAGAGGTCATCAAGACGGTAGCCGCGGCAGCGGCCGCCGTGCCGTTGATCCTCGCTGTCCAGCTGTTCATCCAGTTCGATCGGGTCACGACGGCGTTCCAGTTCGTCGAGCACTACACCTGGATCGAGAGCTTCAACATCGAGTACTTCGTGGGCATCGACGGCCTGAGCGTGCCCATGGTCCTGCTGACAGCCCTGCTGTCGTTCCTGTGCATCATCGCATCGTGGAACATCAACAAGGCCGAGAAGGGGTACTTCGCGCTCTTCCTGCTCCTGGAAGCGGGCATGCTCGGCGTCTTCTGCGCCCTGGACTTCTTCCTGTTCTACGTGTTCTGGGAAGTGATGCTCCTGCCCATGTACTTCCTGATCGGCATCTGGGGAGGCCCGCGGCGCGAGTACGCCGCCATCAAGTTCTTCCTCTACACGCTGGCCGGTTCGGTGCTCATGCTGCTGGCGATGATCGCCTTCTACCTGAACACCAGCGACCCGGTCACCGGCGGCCACACGTTCAACATGCTGCACATGTTCGACCAGGCGAACCACAGCAGCTGGCTGCAGTTGACGAACGTCCGCCACGTGCTGTGGATCGCGCTCTTCATCGGCTTCGCCATCAAGGTGCCCATCTTCCCGTTCCACACCTGGCTCCCGGACGCGCACGTGGAGGCGCCCACGGCCGTATCCGTCATCCTGGCCGGTGTGCTGCTGAAGATGGGAACCTACGGCATCCTGCGCATCAGCTACCCCATGCTGCCGGATGCCGCCCTCTGGTTCAGCTACCCGCTGGCCATCCTGGGTTGCATCAACATCCTCTACGGCGCCTACTGCGCCATGGCCCAGACCGACATGAAGAAGCTCGTGGCGTACTCTTCGATCAGCCACATGGGCTACGTGCTGCTGGGCATGGCCGCCTTCACCGATG
>JAUUZX010000109.1 GCA_030592025.1 bacterium
ATCTTCCTGCCGCGCCAGGGGTCGCCCGACGAGGACATCGGCGCCCTCGGCGCCGCCACCGGATGCATCCTGCTGGTGGAGGACGACGTCCAGGTAGCCGAGATCGCCTCCTCGATCCTGACCGACGGCGGCCACGACGTGACCGTCCGCTACAGTGGCGAGGAAGCCGTGGCCGCCTTGCAGGACGAGGCCCATCCCATCGACCTGGTCGTCACCGATGTGCTCATGCCCGGCATGAGCGGCTTGCAAGTCGCAGAAAAAGTTGCGATCATGCGGCCAGAACTGCCGGTGTTGCTGGTGACCGGCAGCGGCGAGGACCTGAGCCGCCTCACCGGTTGGCGCCAGGCTCCACCCTGCGTGGCGGGTATTGTGCAGAAACCCTTCAACGGCGACCTGCTGCGGCACGCCGTTGCCCGAGTTCTTGACACCGGGGCCTCTGTCCCCGAAAACGACACTTAACCGCAGGAGAATCCGTGGCCAGAATTTTGATCATCGAAGACGACACCGAGGTGCGCGCCTACCTCGACAGTCTCCTCGACCGGGCCGGCTACACGACGGTGACCGCGGCCAACGGCAAGGAAGGGGTGGCCATTTTCCAGGAAGGCGCCGTCGACCTCGTCATCACGGACATCATCATGCCCGAGAAGGACGGCATCGAGACGATCATGGACATGAAGCGGTCCAACCGGGACCTGAAGATCATCGCCATCTCGGGCGGTGGCCGTGCCGAGCCCGAGAACTACCTGCACTCGGCCCGGCTGCTGGGTGCGGACCGTACCATCAAGAAGCCCTTCAGCAACGACGACATCCTCACCGCCGTGAAGGAACTGCTGGCCTGATACGGCCCGGGGCCGACGCGACTCCGGGTCACTCCCCGCCGGGCTCGATGCCCATCTCCCGCAGCAGGCGCCCGCCGTCGCCGAGTTGCCATGTCACCCACAGCACGTAGCGGATGTCGACGCCGATGGATCGGCTGTAGGCGTGGTCCCACGCGAAGTCGTTGATGGTGGCCTCCCACGCCCGGTCGAAGTTCAGGCCCACCACGCGGCCGCGTCCATCCAGGACGGGGCTCCCGGAATTGCCGCCGGTCGTGTCGGCGCTGTAGAGAAAATCGACGGGCACCCCCGCCGACGGGTCCGGCGCAAAGCGCCCCCAGTTCCCCGCCAGGACCAGATCGCGCACCGCCGCCGGCAACGCGAAGGGCGCCTCCCCCGTGTCCTTCTCCAGCAGTCCCTGCACCGTCGTGAACGGCCCGTACCACACCGCGTCCCGGGGCGTGTAGCCCTCGACACGGCCCCAGGTCAGGCGGAGGGTCCCGTTGGCGTCGGGCACGAATTCGTTGCCCAGGAACGCGCGCCTCGCATCGGTGAGGGCAGCCTGCCACTGGTCCAGTTCACCCGAGCGTCGCTTGTTCACTTCGCGCTGCTCCAGATGGGCGTCGTACAGCGACCCCACCAGGTCCAGGAACGGATCCTCCAGGGCGACGAGGGCGTCCGTGTCCATGTCCAGGGCCTTCACCACGAAATCCGGGTCCAGCAGACGGGTTGCGGCGAACGCCTCGGTGATGAAACCCGCCGCCGCCCCGTGGTTCTCGCCGGTCAGGGATGCGATCTCCCGACGGCTTGCCGCCCGCGGAATATTCGCCGCCTGCCGCAGCAGTTCGCCCAACACGACCCCGTCGGCCACCGGGTCGAAGTTCTCGGCGAGGACCCGCGTCCGGTCCCGTGTCTGGTCCCGGTTGCGGTCCATGTAGGCCCACTCGCGCTCAACGTCGGGTTTCGTCCTCTCGACGGCGTTCTCCCACACGGTCAGGGCCACGCGCATGATCTCCGGGCTGCGCATGACGTTCCGCAGCCACAGCTCCCAGGGCGTGGCCGCGGTCCGCTCGGAGTACACGGCCCCGATGCGCTCGAGGACATCCGTCTGGTCCGCGAACTCATCCGTGGCGGCCATGAAGGCCTTCAGCTGTTCCTCCTCGGCGCGACGGCGCGCGACGAGGTCGAGGCGATCGATGCCCTGCAGCTTGCCCCGGAAGTTCTTGGCGGCGTTGTGCAGCCCCTTCAGACGGGCGGCCAGCCGCAATTGGCGGGCCCGGTCCCCCTCGCCCAGGGCTTCGAGGTGCTCGATCTGCCAGGTGTACCAGGCAACGATGGCCGGCATGTAGGTGTCGTTCAGGAAGCCCAGGAAGTGGGAGGAGCGGTGGCGGTAGGTTGTGCCGGGGTAGCCGGGGATGAACACGGCGTCCCCCTCGGCAACGCCCTCGGCGCTCACTTCGAGCACCCGTCGCGGGGTGTAGGGCACGTTGTCGGGGCTGTAGTCCGCGGGCTCCCCGTCGGGCCCCACGTAGGCGCGCATGAAGGAGAAATCACCGGCGTGGCGGGGCCAGATCCAGTTGTCGGCCTCGCCGCCGAAGTTGCCGATGTCCTTGGGCGGCGCGTAGACCAGACGCACGTCCCGCAGGTAGGTGTAGACGAAGAGGACATAGGTCTTGCCGCGGAACATCTCCGCCACCTCCGCCCGCTTGCCCTTGTGGTCGGCCTCGTAGTCGAGGCTGAGTTGTTTCTTGGCCTTCTCGAGGGCCTTGGTGCGGGCCACCGGGTCCATGTCGTCGGTGAGGACGGACAGCACCTCGCGGGACACGTCCCGGTAGGATTCGGTGATGCGGACGGTGTAGCCCAGGGCCGGCGCCTCGTCGCCAAGGGAGACCGCCGAGAATCCCTTCGCCAGATGATCGTGCTCCGTGGTGGAGGCGTCCCGGATGGCGCGGAAGGCGCAGTGGTGGTTGGTCAGGATCAGGCCCCGGTCCGACACGAAGGACCCGGTGCAACCACCCAGCTTGACGATCCCATCGACCAGGGCCACACCATCGGGATTGTAGATCTCGTCCGCGGTGAGTTCGAGACCGGCGGCCTTCAGATCCAGGCGGCCGAGTTCGCTCATGGGGTGCATGCCTTCGTCGGCGTAGGCGCCCGTGGCGGCGAGCAGCAGGGCCGACGCCAGGATCGTCTTCGTCCAGAGCCTCATGATCGTCCTCTCGGGATCCGGGTCAATCGTGAACAGGGGGGTCGCGAGTGCCCAGCCTAGTGCCGGAGCACCGCTGTGGCAACGGCTGTCCCGCCGGTCATTCGGCGAGTTCGACCGCGAGCCGCCGCAGGGGTGCGAGGCTCTCGGGGTTGGCCAGGACGTCGGCGTTCGCCACCGGACGCCCGTGGAGGATGTCGCGCACGGCCAGCTCGACGATCTTGCCGCTCACGGTGCGCGGGACCGCCGGCACCTGGCGCACGATCGCCGGCACGTGGCGGGGCGAGGTGTCGCGGCGGATGCGGGCCCGCAGGTCGTCCTCCAGATCCGCTGTGAGGGTGCGCCCGGCGACCAGGACGACACAGAGCACGACCCGCACGTCCCCCCGGTGCTCCTGCCCCACGACCACGCTCTCGAGCAGGTCGGGGTGGGCGTCGACCACGCGGTAGATCTCGGCGGTTCCGATGCGCACGCCCCCGGGGTTGAGCACCGCATCCGATCGGCCGTGGATGACCATGCCGCCGGACGGGGTCAGTTCGGCGTAGTCGCCGTGGGCCCACACGCCCCGGTGGCCCTCGAAGTAGGCCGCCCGGTAGCGTGCGCCGTCCGGGTCGTTCCAGAAGCCCGACGGCTGGGACGGGAAGGCCGATCGGCACACGAGCTCGCCCTTGGCGCCCGTCACGGCGGCACCCGCCTCGTCGAACACCGCCACGTCCATGCCCAACCCCCGGCACTGGAGCTCGCCCCGGCGCACGGGCAGCACCGGGCTGCCCAGGGCGAAGCAGGAGATGATGTCCGTGCCGCCGGAAATACTGCTCAGGCGCACGTCGGTTTTTACGGCCTCGTACACCCAGTCGAAGGTCTCGGGATCCAGGGGAGAGCCCGTCGACAGGACCGCGCGCAACGGGCCGAGGTCGTGGGAGTCCCCGGGGCGGAGCCCCTCCTTGCGGCAGGCCGCCAGGTGGCGGGCGCTCGTGCCGAAGGTGGCCACCCCCTCGTCGGCCACGAAATCCCAGAGCACCGTGGCCGGCCGCAGCGGATGCCCGTCGTACAGCAGGACCGTGGCCCCCGAGGCCAGCCCGCTCACGAGCCAGTTCCACATCATCCAGCCGCAGGTCGTGTGGTAGAAGAACCTGTCGCCCGGGCGCAGGTCGCCGTGCAGGCGATGCTCCTTGAGGTGCTGGAGCAGGGTGCCCCCCACGGTGTGGACCATGCACTTGGGCGGACCCGTGGTGCCGGAGGAGAACATGATGAAGAGAGGGGCGTCGAAGGAACCGCGGTGAAAACGCGGCGGCGCGGCGGGATCCCGGTAGTCGGCCCAGGCGGTCTGCCCGTCCGCCAGCGCCGGCGACGACGCCAGGTGGGGCACGACGACGGTGCGCCGCAGGCCGGGCAACTCGTCCTGCAGGCGCCGGATCGTCGGCGCGGCGTCATGGTCGCGCCCGCCGTAGCGGTGCCCGTCGGCGACGAAGAGCACGGTCGGTTCGATCTGGCCGAAACGGTCGAGCACCCCCGCCGGCCCGAAGTCCGGCGAGCAACTGGACCACACGGCCCCCAGGCTCGTCGCCGCCAGCATGGCCACCACGGTCTCGGGGAGGTTCGGCAGGTAGCCCGCAACCCGGTCCCCCGGTCCGACCCCGTCGGCGGCCAGGGCTCCAGCCACCGCCGCCACGTCCCGGCGCAGCTCGCCCCGGGCCAGGCGGCGGCTTTCACCGTCCTCGCCACGGAAGACGAGGGCCTCGTCGGTGTCGGGTCCCTGGAGCAGATTCTCGGCGTAGTTGAGGCGGGCGGCAGGGAACCACCGGGCACCCGGCATGGCGCCCGGATCGATGACCGCGGGCTCGCCCGGGCCCTCGCCCACAACCCCGCACCAGCCCCACAGAAGCGACCAGAACGCGCCCCGCTCGGCCACGGACCAACGCCAGAGAGCCTCGTGGTCCGCCAGTTCCAGGCCGTGGCGCGCGTTCACCGCGTGGCGGAAATCCGTGACCAGGGCGCGGTCGACGGCGGCGGGCGACGGCTGCCAGACGATGGTCCCCTCGGCGCTCAACCCTGCTCCCGCGCCGGCAGGACCCGCCCGGTGACCTCGCCAAAGCCGACGCGGTAACCGTCTCCCTGGCACCAGCCCGTCATGGCCACGGTGTCGCCGTCGGCCAGGAATTTCCGCTCGCCGCCGCCGGGCAGGGTGACGGGTTCGGTGCCCCGCCAGGTGATCTCGAGCATGGAACCGAAGCTGCCCTTGTCAGGGCCGCTGATGGTGCCCGAGCCCAGCATGTCCCCCGTGCTCAGGTTGCAGCCGGTGCTCGTGTGGTGGGCCAGTTGCTGGGCCATGGTCCAGTACAGCCCCTTGAAGTTGCTGCGGCAGACCCGCAGGCCCTCCTCCTGCTCGGCCGCCGTGACGACCACCTCCAACTCGATGTCAAAGGAGTGGCGGTCGCCCTCCCGCAGGTAGTCCAGGGGCACCGGATCCTGCGTCGGCGCCTCGCACCGGAAGGGAGCCAGGGCATCGAGGGTGACGACCCAGGGCGAGATGCTCGTGGCGAAGTTCTTGGCGTTGAAGGGACCCAGGGGCTGGTACTCCCATTTCTGGATGTCCCGCGCCGACCAGTCGTTGATCAGCACGAGCCCGAAGATCCTATCGAGCGCCTCGTCCACCGGCACCGACGACCCCAGGGGGGTGCCCCCGCCCACGAAGCAGCCCATCTCCAGTTCGAAATCGAGGAGCCGGCAGGGCGCGAAGATCGGCGTCTCGGCGTCCGGCGGCAGCATCTGCCCCCAAGGGCGCACAACATCCGTGCCCGAGGGCACGATGGAGCTGGCCCGGCCGTGGTAGCCCACCGGCAGGTGGAGCCAGTTGGGCATGAGGGCGTTCTCCTCGCCCCGGAACATGATGCCCACGTTGGTGGCGTGCTCGCGGGAGGAGTAGAAGTCGGTGTAGTCCCGCACCAGGACCGGCAGGTGCATGACGACCTCGTCCGCCGGCAGCAGCGCCCGCCCCCGCAGCACGGGATCGTCCCGCAGGGTCGGCTCATC
>JAUUZX010000252.1 GCA_030592025.1 bacterium
CCATCAACCACCTGGCCCTCGAAGAATACGAGACCAAGAAGGAGTGTCTCGACTTCCTCGAGCAGCAGCGGGACGACGTGGAGAAGGCGCGGGACGATCTCGAGAAGGCCATCACGGAGATCAACCGCACGGCCCGCAAACGCTTCGTCCAGACCTTCGAGGAGGTCAGGCGCAACTACATCGCCGTTTTCCAGACCCTGTTCAAGGGTGGCCGGGCCGACTTGCGGCTGTTGAAGACGGACGATCCTCTCGAAAGCCACATCCACGTCACCGCCCAGCCGACGGGCAAGGTCGTCGACCACGTGTCGTTGCTGTCCGGGGGCGAGCGCTGCCTGACGGCCCTGTCGCTGCTGTTCGCGGTGTACCTGGTCAAGCCTTCGCCCTTCTGTATGCTGGACGAGGCCGACGCGCCGCTGGACGATTCGAACATCCAGCGCTTTGTCCACATGCTCCGGGAGTTCAGCCGCAACACCCAGTTCCTGGTCATCACCCACAACAAGTTGACCATGGAGACGGCGAATCATCTGTATGGCGTGACCATGATGGAGCCCGGTTGCTCGAGCATCGTTTCGGTCAGCTTCCGCGATGTGGCCGAGACCCAGAGCGACACCGAGTTGGCCGGCGCCATCGCGGAACGGCGCCAGCAGGTGGACGTTCGCGAGGAGCGACGTGGTCAGGAGGCCCTGGCCTTCGCCGAGCAGGAGCAGGCCGTGGAGATTGCCGAGGAGGATGACGAGGAAAGCGACGAGGAGCCGGCGAACACCGCAGGCGAGTTGGAGGCGAGCGAGTGATCGGGGGCGCGCTCAACCGGTTCCGCAAGGGTCTGAGCAAGACCCGCGAGAATGTCGTCGGTAGCCTGCGGGGCATGTTCGGCGGACGGGTCCGCCTCGATGCCGACACCCTCGAACGCATCGAGGAGTTGCTCATCTCCGCAGACATGGGTGTCCAGTCGGCGGTGGCCATCACCGGGAGCATCGAGAAGCGGCTGAAGGAGGAGGGGGGGGAGGCCTCCCTGGCGTCGGTCCTCGAGGTCATCCGTGGCGACGTGATGACGATCCTGAACACGGCCCGCCCGCGGGTCGTGCCGCCGACCTGGGATGGCGATGCGTCCGGCGGCAAAAAGAAAAAGAAGAAGAGGAAGGGCGCCGCCGTTCCGGAGGCGACGGACGCCGACGTGATCTACGGGCCCCGGGTGATCTTCGTCGTGGGTGTCAACGGCACCGGCAAGACGACGACCATCGCCAAGCTGGCGCACATGTTCAAGGCGGACGGCCAGAAGGTGCTGCTGGCCGCGGCGGACACCTTCCGCGCGGCGGCGGTGGAGCAGCTCGTGGTCTGGGCCGACAGGGTGGGCGTGGAATGCGTGCGCCAGGATCAGGGGTCGGACCCGGCAGCGGTGGTCTTCGACGCCCTCCAGGCGGCCAACGCCCGGGGCAGCGACGTCGTCATCGTCGACACCGCGGGCCGCCTGCACACCAAGACGAACCTCATGGACGAGCTGGGCAAGGTGGCCCGGGTCATCCGCAAGCAGACCGGCCGCGACCCGGAGACCCTGCTCGTCGTGGACGGCAACACGGGGCAGAACGGTCTGGCCCAGGCCCAGGCCTTCGCCGAGACGATCCCCGTCGAGGCCCTCGTTCTGACCAAGCTCGACGGCACGGCCAAGGGTGGCATTGTGGTGGCCATCGCCGAGTCCATCGGCCTGCCGGTCCGTTACGTCGGCATGGGCGAGACCATGGAGGATCTGGCTGTTTTCGACGCGGACCTTTTCGTGGATGCCCTCTTTGCGGACTGGAGCGAAGGTGCCGAGGCGGAAGCGGGGGACTAGGCGGCCCGCCGGACCGGCGCGCCGTCGCACCGGCTCGCGACGCCCGGCCCGTGGGCCGCGCAACCGGAGCGGTGAGCGTATCGAGGCGCTGCTGGGCCAGACCCGCGGCAGGAACGACACCGCCCGCGATCACCGGCGTCCCGAACAGAGTTGGCTCGGGCATCGCACCCTGGACACGAAGCGGGACCGGGAGCTCTTCGCCGGCCTCGTCACCCTCGACTTCGATTTCCTCATGGCCCAGGACTTCGCCGCCGCGCCCCGCGTCCTCATGGACCTGCTGCCCCAGTCGGTGGTGGGCCGCGCCCAGAACGGGCACGGCTGGTTCACCGACGAGTTCGGCACCGCCCTGCGCTTCCCCGACGCGACCTTCGAGCGCGTCCTGTCGATCCTGGAGCAGGCCGACCCCAACCTGCGGGCCCACGCGGTGCGGGACCGGCGCACGCGCATGCTCCACGGCTTCGGCGACTGGCTCCTGACGCACCTCCACCAGTCCGAGTTCGACCTGGTAGGCCCCGACGGACCCCTCTTCGGCATCGACTTCCTGGCCGACGAACGGTGGGATGCCCGGGCCTTCCTCACGGGTCTGGTGCTGGCCGGACGCATGGACGACTGGTCCTGCCGCGAGACCTCCATGTACCAGCACAAGCGGACCTTCACGGGCATGCCCTACCAGATCGGCGGCGGCGATATCCTCCTGGTGGACCGGGAGCGTTTCGAATTGCTGGGCCTGGGTGATACGGGCCGGACCGTTTTCGGCGACGAGCAGCTGGACGAGCTGCGGCGCCTCGGCGTGATCTGCCGCAACCGGGATGGGGACCACATCTTCCCGGTCCACGACCAGGCATATTTCCGCCGGCGCATGGGCGACGGTGTCTGCGACGACATGGCGCTCATCCTGGTGGGGGCGTTGCATGGCTTGTCGGGGATGATGGGGGCCTTCGTCATGGACGCCATCGACACCTACGACAAGTACCTGCTGCGGCTGACCTGGGGCGGCTACGACGGTTGGCTGGCCGAGCAGGTGCAGGAGCGTTTCATCGCCCGGGAGGGGCAGCCGCTGGTGGGGGACCGGGAGATCTTCGACCTGATCCACTTCGCCGCCAAACGCAACGACCCGCCGACGCCCTTCAGTTCGTCCCACCGCCGCCTCATCCAGGTCGAGCGCGGCGCCACGACCGCGACGGTGATCAACCACTGGCGCTTCCTGCAGGGACAGCCCCTCGACGACGTCAAACTCGGCTTCAACCGGGTGCCGGCGCGCCTTTTCTACACGGCCGCCCGGGACAGGTTGGCGGCGGTCGGGGTGAACGTGCCCGAGCCGTCCTACCTGGCGGGCAAGGGCAAACGCCGTCGGGTCTAGCCGAGGGTGGGGCCGAGGTTCTGCCCGACCGGGAGGACGGCGATTACGGACGCTTCGGCTGGTTCTTTGACCCGTCGGGAAAAAGGTTGAACCGTGGGAACCACCGACCGCGCTGCCGCCGGAATTGTCGTCGGGCGCGGGTGGCGACGATTTCTGACGCGACAAGGCCTTTTCATCGGTCACCGCAGGCGATTCGGGCTCTTCGGCTTGCCAAATTGGCGGAGCCGAAGACCGGAGGATTACTGGCGCCGCACCGGGCCGCTCCGTAACGTTTGGGGCGTGACGTGACGGGCTGATGGAGTGGAACCATGTCACGTGCGTGCCCGACGGGGCACGGTCCCGACACGAGCCCGAGGTGACCATCATGAAGCGTCTGATCCTGTTGATTTCATTGCTGCTGGCCGGGAATGCGTTCGCCCAGACCCTGGGGCCCCAGCGATTCGTCTGGCAGCCGCCGACCACCGGTGAGCTCGCCGTGAGCTACGTCGTGGAGACCCGTGAGGACGGCGGGGACTGGGCGCTGGCGGGCACGACCACCGACGCCTTCTATGTCTTCACGGAATTCACCGTACTCCACACCTACGAGGTGCGGGTGGCGGCGGTGGACGCCTCCGACCGGCAGGGCTCCTTCTCCTTGCCCTCGTTGCCCTTGACCTCCGACCAGGGACCGCCGGGCGCCCCCGGCATCCCCGTCCTGCAGAACCCCTGATCCGGGCCCTCCCCCCATGCCCGGGCGCGGTCCTTGACCCCGCCGGGGCGCGCCGTTACCATGGAAGACGACAACACATGCGGTCCGGCGTTCAGCCGGGTCGCCGACCTCAACTTCGGGGCGGGGTGAAATTCCCCACCGGCGGTCACAGCCCGCGAGCTCCCGCCACCACGACGGCCCTGCCGTCGGGCGGTTGCTGACCCGGTGAAATTCCGGGGCCGACAGTGAAAGTCTGGATGGGAGAAGTTGGCGGTTGTCCTTGCTGTCCGCAGGCGGCCTTGTGCTGTTGTGTGGGTGGTGCCGCCTGATTTTCCCCTCGTCAAGTTCCCCGCTGAGCAACATGACTTTGGCCGATTACCACCCTGGTCACGCGACCGAACCGACGGATCTGGATCAGCGCTTCATGAAGGAAGCCCTGGCCCTGGCCCGGAC
>JAUUZX010000420.1 GCA_030592025.1 bacterium
AGGCGACCCGCCGCGCGCAGACCCGGCACTTCCCTGGGCAGGAAATCCTCGACCAGGCGCTTGCCTGGCCCGTCGCTGCCCGTGCACACCACCCGACTCGGCTTGTGGAAGGCGAAGTAGCGGAACTTCACCTCGGTCACCACGCTCCCGTCCACGGTGAGGGTCTGGCCCGGCATGACCGGTGCGCCGGGGTTGAGTTCGGCCACCTCGTCGATCGACACCCGCCCCGATGTGATCAGGGATTCGGTTTTCTTGCGGGTGCCGTAGCCCATCTTCTGCAGGGCCCGGGCCAGACCTGTCTTGCGGGTCGGGCTCCAGGCCTCCGGCGTGCTGTCGTGTTTTTTGGCTGCCATTCCTGTCCCATCGACTGAAGAGGCGGCGGTTCGCGTTCAGAAACCCATCGTCCACAGGACCATCACGGCCACGTAGATCACAAGGAGGACGGTACCCTGGCGGCGTCCAAGACCGCCTCCACCCAGAACGATCATGGCGTAGACGAGCACCGTCAACAACCCCATGCTCACCAGTTGCACCAGCACGTTGCCCTCGGTAGCGACCAGGGGCCGGAGCAGGCCCACCGGACCCGCCACGGCGAGGATGTTGAAAAGATTGGACCCCACGATGTTGCCCAGGGCCAGATCGTGCTCGTTGCGCAGGGCCGCGACGATGGTGGTGGCCAACTCCGGCAAGCTCGTGCCCACGGCGACGATGGTCAACCCGACCAGGGTCTCGGACACGCCCAAACGCCCCGCCAGGTCCAGGGCCGAGGTGACGATGACCTGGCCCCCGCCGGCCAGCCCCCCGATGCCGAACAGGACCATGACCGAGCCAAGGGACAGGGATCGCAGCTTCCGACCCGCCGGCACGACCTCCACCTCGGGCCTCGGCACCACCGCGTTGCCCGGTCGCACGCCCTTGATCGTCCACAACATGAAGAAAGCGAAGATCACGACGAGGAGGGCCGCGTCCCATCGGCCCAGCACGCCGTCCCACACAAGGGCGATGAAGAGGAACGTCACCACGAGCAGCAACGGGAGCTCGCGCTTCACGAGGCCACGTTCGACCACGACCGGGCGCGCCATGGCCCCCAGTGCCAGGATGAGTCCCAGGTTGGCGACGTTGGAGCCGATGACGTTGCCCAGCACCAGGCCCGTGCTGCCCTTCAGGGCACCCATGAGCGACACGAAGAGTTCCGGTGCGGAGGTGCCGAAAGCCACTACCGTGAGCCCGACAACGACCGACGGCATGCCCAGCACCGCGGCCACCCGGGAGCCGCCGCCAACCAGCAGCCAGGCCCCGCCCACCAGCAGGCCCAGGCCCAGGATGAAAAGGAGGACGGTCAGGATCACGTCCGCGCTCCCGTCGGATCATCCGCGAGTAACGCCACGGCACGCACCGGCGACGCTTCGGCGCCGTCGAGTTTCAAGGGCAGGGCCAGGAACGTGAACGGCGCATCGGGAAGACGGTCCAGCCCCCTCAGGTTCTCGATATTCACCATGCCCGCAGCCGCGCAGGTATCGTGGGCGGCCTGCCCGTCGCGGGCGTCGAGGCTCGGCGTGTCCAGGCCGCTGCCGCGCAGGCCGGCGGCTGCCAGACGTTGCGCCAGATCCTCGTCGTAGTAGGGCCATTCCCTGTAGTAGCGCTCCTGACCCCAGTACCTGTCCCAGCCCGTGTCAAAGAGCACGTAGTCCAGAACGTCCAGATCGATCCCGTCCAGCAGGGAGGCCGCCAGGGGTCCCACCGTGTCGGTGCGGGGGACGCGCACCACCCGGGCCCGTCCCGCGAACATCTCGACCGGCAACGACTCGAGGGAGGGCTCGCCGGACCGGAAATGGAGCGCCGCGTCGATGTGGGTCCCCACGTGGCAGCCGATTTCCAGGGCGCTCGACATGTGGCCGTCCGGGCCGTGGTCGCTGCGCCGCACGATGCGCAGGGGTTGGTCGTCGCCACGCCACTGGGGCATGCCGGTGGTGATGGTGTGGCTCAAGTCGATCAGGCGCACGGAGTCTCCTCGGGTAGGTGCGTCAGCGGGTGGAAGCAAAGGTGTCGACGTGGACCTCGCGGCGCACCTCGCCCACCTCGAATTCGGAAGCGAAGAGCATGCGCTCGGCACCGTCCAGGAGTTCGTCGACCATGGTTTCCGATCCCGCCACCACCGCAATCGCCAGAAAAGCCCGCTGGACAAGATCCGCAGGCCCCACCTGGGCGACGGCAAAATGGTGGTTCCGCAGGCGCTGCACAAGGGCCCGCAGGGGCGCGCGCCGGTCCTTGAGGGTGCGGGCGCCCGTCAGGATCAGGTCGGCCACCAGAGTACCGGTGTAGGTGCGCACATCGTCCATGGCCGTTCTCCCGGGTGTCGTCAAACTACCGGAAATCCAGGGGTTTGTCATGGCGGAAAGCGGCCCCGGACATCCCTGCCCGACGATTTCCGTCAAAGACATCCGCCTGTTCGTCGATATACTGAGGTGGGTGCCCCACGTCACGGATCGGCCGTGGTGCGGGGTCCCGGAACCGGAACCGTCATGAAGGCCCCATCGACATCCCGATCCCGCACCGTCACGGCCCTGCGCCGCGTCGTCGCCGTCATGGGCGCCCTGGTCCTGGTGGCCGGCTGTGGGGAACCCGTCGACAGCCAACTGGGACGGGGCTCCGGACCGACGCCCGAGTTCCCCCACCCGGTGGTCGATCGCGACCTGGCGCGGATCCGCGAGGCCGGCGTCCTGCGCATGATCACCTTCTACGACTCCAGCAGCTACTTCGTCCACAAGGGCGGCCAGGCGGGCTTCGACTACGAACTGCTCCAGCGCTTCGCCCGCGAGCACAACCTCACCGTCGAGGTCGTGGTCCCGCGCAACGGAGAGGATGTCGTCTCGCTCCTGAACTCGGGGCGGGGCGATGTGATCTGCCCGGGCCGCCCCCCCGAGGCCGACTGGTTGTTGTGGTCCCGCGTGACCCGGCCGACGAACTTCGTGCGCATGACCGTCGTCCTGCCGGCGGAC
>JAUUZX010000105.1 GCA_030592025.1 bacterium
AAGGCGCAGTTGCTGTTCCGCGACAAAGTCCGCCGCAAGCACAACGCCTACATCAACGAGGAAGCGCTGTGGAAGGTCTACCAGGGCCTCCCCGAGAGCGAGATCCTCATCGACCCGGTCACGAACCAGCCCACGCCCAGTGACGAGCTGGAGCCCCTCGATGTGACGGCTGCCGACATGGACCTGGTCCTGTTTTCCTACGACCTGGAGGGGGAGACCCACAGCTACAGCATCGGCAAGTACAAGATCGGCTTCGACAAGATGTCGACCTTCCAGCGGCCGAAGAAGGAGCAGATGCTGCCCGGTCTGCGCCTCAAGATCCGCAGCGAGTTCGAGCGCGCGCTCCTCGCCGATGAGGCCAGGTCCCAGGGCTACCACGACCACCCCGTCGTCCAGGCCAAGGTGAACAAGAAGCTCGAAGAGCTCATGGTGACCAACCTGTACAACGACCTCGTCGCCTTCGAGAAGCGCGTCACGGGGGATGACCTCGAGAATTTCTGGGCCGAGCGTGCCGATGAGTTCACGGCACCCGAGATGCGGGACGGGCACCTGGCCATCGTGGCCAACGAGGAGGCCGCCGTGGCTGCCGCCGCCGCCCTCGACGGTGGCGCCATGTGGACGGACGTCGTGGCCGAGTTCGGTACCGATGACGCCAATCGGAGCCGGGACGGCAAGCTGACCAATATTTCGGCCACCTCCGTGGGGCCGGTACGGGATGTCCTGTTCGGGCTCGCCGAGGGCCAGCGCGGCGAGACAGGCGAGCTCGGGGACGGCCGTTTTGCCCTCGTCGAGTGCGTGCGGATCACGGCGCCGGTCCCCTCCACCATCGAGGAATCCCGACAGGGTATCGGCGCGGTGCTTCGCGCCGAGCGCAAGGAGGCGGCGTTCCAGGCGCTCCTGGCCGAGTGGACCGGGGAGATCGGCGTCGTGCGGTATGAGGAGAACCTGGACCAGGTCCAGTCCTGGGAGGAGTTGACGAGTGCGGATGATGACGCCTAGGCCCTCGCAACCGGTGGGCCGTTCCACGAGGTGGACCACGGTTTTCCTGGCTAGCCTGCTGCTGGCGGGCACCGTGGCCCATGCCCAGGACGGCGGACCCGTGCTCGTCGATCGCCTTCTGGCCATCGTGGACGAGGAAGCCATCCTGCAGAGCGATGTGGATCGGGAGGTCGAGCTCTTCCGCATGAACGAGGAGTACGCGGGCCAGCCGGTGACCACCGAAAACGACGAGTTGCGCCGGGAGCTGCTGGACCGTCTCATCGAGAGCAAGCTCATCATCGCCGCGGCCAAGGCGGCGGACATGGGCGTGGACGAGGAGGCGGTCACCCGCAGCGTCGACCAGCGCATCCAGCAGTTCATCGACCGTTTCGGTTCGCGCGAGGTCTTCGAACGCGAGCTGGAGCGCAGCGGCACCACCGAGAAGGATTTCCGCGAGCGCATGGCTTCCCAGCTCCGGGACGACCAGTACCTGCGCCTGGTCGTCGGCAGGTTCATCCGGCCGGACATCGAGGTGCTCGAGAACGAGATCAAGGACTACTACCTGAGCCACCTGGACGAGATGCCGGCCGAGTCGGACAGTGTCAGCCTGGCCAACATCCTGGTGGCGGTCCAGCCCTCCGAGGAGGTGCGGCAGCAGATCCAGGTGCGGGTGGCCGAGGCCCGGGACGCCCTGGCGGCGGGCCGTTCCTTTGCCGACGTCGCCGCGGAATACTCCCTCGGTCCCAACGCCAAGCGCGGTGGCGCCGTGGGCATCGTGGCTCCCGGCGACCTCTTCGATCCGGCCCTGGACCGGGTCGCCTTCAGCCTCGAACCGGGGCAGGTGAGCGAACCGGTCGTCAGTTCGCGGGGCGTGCATCTGCTGCGGGTGGAGAGCGTGCGTGACGATGGTCGCCGTGCCCTGAGCCAGGTCTTCCTGCCCATCGAGGTGACCCAGGATGACGTGGCCCGGGCCGAGGGGGAGATCCGTGCGGCGCGCGCGAGGATTCTCGGCGGCGAGCCCTTTGCCGACGTGGCGGCCGAGATCAGCGCGGACCCGGTTTCCGCGGCCCAGGGTGGGCAGTTGGGCAAGTTCCGCCTGGAGGACCTGTCCGAACAGTTCCAGGAGGTCGTGGGGGACGCCGTGGTCGGCGAGCTGAGCGAACCGGTCCTGACGCCGGCGGGCTGGTACGTTTTCCTGGTGGACGAACGCGTCGCGGGCCACATGTACACCTACGACGAGCTCAAGGAGCAGCTCCGTCAGACAGTGGAGGGCCAGAAGATCGAGGCGGCCCTGGCCGAGTACGTGCTGGAGTTGCGCGCACGGTTCTTCATCGACGAGAAATCCTGACCTTCGCCGCCGGCTCAGGCATCCCGCGTGAGCCGGCGGGTCTCTTCCTGCAGAAAATCCGGCAACCATGGAAACGCCTCGACGACGGACCCCACGTTGTCGGCCACGGCGTTCATGAGGTCGGCGCGCCGGCTGCCCCACAGCACCCGCAACCAACCCCGCAGCGCGGCGTCCGCCGCCTCCTGCTCCAGATCCACCTGAAGCTCGACCCCTTCGCCCGTTGCCAGTGAGCAGGTGAGCAGGCCCAGGGCCGACGTGGGCTCGGTCGCCACGAGGTCGTTGAGCACGTTCATGGCGGCGGCGGGTTCGCCGCCGGCCAGCAGCGCCCGGGCCAGGTCGTCGTCGGCCCCCGGGACGCGGTGGCGGTGGTCGGCGACAAAGGCGGTGACCCCCTCGGCGCCGCCGGTCAAGCGGCTGAATGTGACGGCGGCCAGGAGGGCCTCGGCGTCCCGCGGGGCGTCGGCCGCGGCTTCCCGTGCCAGGGCGTGGGCTTTTGCCAGGTCGCCGGCGGCCACAGCCAATCGCGCCCGGCCCAGCAGGGGGCGCACGGCGGCGGCGGTGGCCCCGGGCTCTTCGCAGGCGGCGGCGCAGACGGTGAAGGCTTCGTCGGCCTCGGCGAGCTTGCCGAGAGCCTCGAGCCAGTGGCCCCGGGCCAGATGCCACGCCGCCGAAGGGTGGACCCGGTCACGCCGGTCGTCGAGCCAGGCCAGAGCGTCGGCGGGGTCCTGGTAAAGGCTCGCCGCCACGAGCACGGCCAGATCGCCGCTCCAGAGCCGCCGTCCCAGGTCTTCCGGCGCCGCCCGGTCCAGGATGGGGGCGACGGCGGGGGCCGTGGTGCGGGCCAGGTCTTCGTCGTCCCAGAACCGCGCCAGTTCAAGGATCTTGTACCAGCTGTACAGATCGTCCGGGTCGTCGGCCACGAGTCGTTGCAGGAGGGTCAGGTCGCGCTGCTTCTTGTCGCGGGCGGCGGCCACCTCGCGCACGTAACCCAGGTGCTCGACCACGCCGGGCAGGTGGCGCAGATGCCGGCCCTCCCGTTGCAGGTGCGCCATGACCGTGCGCGACACGTCCTCGTGGATGGCGTGTTCGTAGCGGATGGCCGGGTCGTTGCGGAACAGGCGCAGCAGGTCGGCGTCCCGACGCTGGCCGTCGGGCATCTCGTTGCGCATGACGAGAGTCGCGGCGCCGGCGTCGGGGTCGTCCAGCAGGCGCCGCACGTCGTCGATGAGGCCGGGGGTCACGCGCTCGTCCGCGTCCAGGACCATTATCCAGCGGCCGCGGGCCGCCTCGAGGCCGGCGTTGCGGGCGGCGGCGAAGTCGTCCTGCCAGGTGTGGTGGACGATGCGGGCGCCAGCGGACGCGAGCAGGTCGAGGGTGCCGTCGGTCGATCCGGTGTCCGCCACGACGAGTTCGTCCCACAGGCCGTCGACGCTGGCCAGCAGGCCGGGCAGCATCTCCTCCTCGTTGCGGACGATGAGGCAGAGGCTGAGGGCGGGGGCGGCGGCCATGGGGCGTCTCCTCGGTTCCGGGTCACGGGGCAGGGACCGGACAATTATGCGGCCTGCGGCACGGTTCGTGCAATCGGACTCTCGCAACCGGGCATCGCGTGCGCCAGACTCGTGCGCATGAGGACGTAACTATTGATGGGAGAATAAGTTGCCTGATGTCGACCTGAACCTGAGCAGCCCTCTGGGTGAGCGGCCGGTGATCGGTTTCCGACATGTCGACCTGGAGTATGCCGATCAGACGGCCCTCAAGGACGTGAGCTTCACCGTCGCCAACGGCGAGTTCCTCTGCCTCACCGGCCCCAGCGGGGCGGGCAAGAGCAGCATCCTGCGGCTCATCGCCATGGATGCGTTCCCCAGTCGCGGCGAGGTCATCGTGCGGGGCATGCTGGCCTCGCGCATGAGCCGGCGCCGGATCCCGAAGCTGCGCCGGGAGATCGGCTTCGTCTTCCAGGACTTCCGCCTGCTGGAGGACCGCGACGTGTTCGACAACGTGGCCTTCGCCCAACTCGTGGTGGGCATGCCGTCGCGCCACATCACCCGCAACGTCATGCGCCTGCTCACCCAGGTGGGCCTGTGGAACAAGCGCCACCGGCTGCCGCGGGAGCTCAGCGGGGGCGAGCAGCAGCGGGTGGCCATCGCCCGGGCCATGGTCAACAGCCCCAAGATCCTGCTGGCGGACGAGCCCACGGGGAACCTGGACCCGGAGACGGCCCAGGAGATCTTCGACCTGCTCTTCCGCATCAACGACGCCGGCACCTGCGTCCTGTTCAGCACCCACGACCACGGCATCGTCAAGACCTTCGGCGAGCGCGTGATCGTCGTGCGGGACGGCCACCTCGTCTCGGACGAGAAGCGCCGCGCCGCCATCGACCGCACCGCCAACCTCACCGACCACATGTACCGTGCCCCGGAGCCGGAAACCGTGGGAGCCATCCATGCTTAGATCCGCCCAGATCGTCTACCTGATGCGAGAATCCGTGGCCGGCTTCCACCGGCGGAAGCTGACCACCGGTGTGACGATCCTGATCATGAGTTCGGCCCTGCTCGTGCTCGCCGTCCTCACGTTGACGACCCTGAACCTGGCCCACGCCCTGGAGAAGGCGCGGGAGGGCATCGACATCCGGGTCTTCCTGGCCGAGGGGCTGACGGCCGACGTGCGCGCCGGGCTGCAGCCGCGCCTGCTGATGATCCCCGGCGTCACGTCCGTGAACTACATCAGCCCGGAGATGGCGCTGAACGAATTCGCCGCGACCCTGGGCCAGGACGCGGACCTCCTCGAATTACTGGACGGCAACCCCCTGCCGCCGTCGTACCATCTCCTGCTCGCGCAGGACGCCCGCAATCTCGGGACCGTGCGGAGCATCCGTGACGAGATCGTTCCCTGGGCGGAGGTCGACGAGGTCGTCTTCCATCAGGATTGGATCAACGCCCTCGAGACCTGGACCCGGCGCTTCCAACTGGCGAGCCTCGTGGTGGGCCTGCTCGTCTTCGTGGCGGCGGTGTTCGTCATCTCCAACACGGTGAAACTGACCATGGCGGCGAGCGCTCGGGTGATCCAGATCCAGAAACTCGTCGGCGCCACCAACGGCTTCATCCGCACGCCCTACCTGGCGGAAGGGGCGTTGCAGGGATTCCTGGCCGGCGGTCTCGCCATGGGCGTGCTCCTGCTCGGGGGGGCGCTGCTCGAGGGTCGCCTGGGGGGCATCGTGTTCTTCTCGCCGGCCCAGATCGTGGGCTTCATCGGTTTCTGCGTGCTGCTGGGGCTCATCGGGAGCTGGTCGGCCATGCGCAAGTACCTCACCCTGCGGAGTGGCATCTGATGAACGTGTGGTTCCGCAGCATGGTCCCCCTCATGGCCCTGGCCGGCCTGGTCCTGGTGGCCGTGGCCGACACCCTGCCGGTCCCGGCGGAGACGCCCGATCGGCTGACGACGAGCATCCAGGAAAACACCAGCGAACTGGAGCAGCTGCGCCTGCGCATCGCCGGCTACCACGACCGCCTGGAGAACCTGGACGATCAGGAGGCCCGGGTGCGCCGGTCCTGTGCGGAGATCGAAGAGGAGATCGAGGAAGCGAGCCGCATTGTCAGCGAGATGGCCCAGCGGGAGCATATGCTCCAGCAACAGGGTGCCGAACTGGCCGGCCGCATCTCCACCAGCAGCGGGGCGTTCCGTGCCCGCCAGGAAGCCCTGGGGCGTCGGTTGCGGTCCCTGTACATGCGCGGCCGCCCTGCGGACCTGCGCACGGTCCTGACGGCCGAGAGCGTTTCCGACCTGATGGCCCGCGC
>JAUUZX010000182.1 GCA_030592025.1 bacterium
CAGGTCCACGCCTACCTGCACAAGTTCTATGACGAGATCCTCACCCCCTACGCGGGGCTGGTCCAACTGAGTTGGGAAGACCCGGCGACGGTGCCGGTGGTGCCGGTGAGTTGGAGCTCGCTCAAGGCCTCATACGTGCCGTGATCGGCCTCCGAGGAGAACCCCATGGGACTCTTGAACCACTGGGCCCGCATGCACCGCAACGCCCGGGCCTTCGCCGGCGCCCTGTCCATGCTCGGGGCCATCGCCTTCATGGGCGTCTTCAAGTGCCAGGAAGCCACCGATCCCATCGTCGCGAATGAACGGGAGACCGGCCTCCTGGTCGCCACGGATTCCGGCTTGGGGGGGAACACGATCCTGGGCACGATCGCCCTCGACTCGGGGGACACCGTGCAGCTCTGGCTCACCCCGCCCTACCCGGAGCCCGGCCAACGGGTGCCTCTGCAGGTGGAGGTGAGGAGCAGCGGTGAGCGCGGCTACTGGTTCGACGCCAACGCCTTCCTGACCGGCGACCCGGGTCGCTAGCCTTCAGCCACTCCACGTATCTTCACGATGCATGGTCGTCTCCCGGCCGGTGGAGGTTGCCGCGCGACAAAAACAGGACTAATTTTATATTCTTAGAGTCCCATCCCCTCTTTGGGGCTCTTGGGGGATCCCGAATCTCGACATTCATCATTGCGGAGAGTTCACGGCGCCAGTTACCCGGTGGAAACGGTGGGCATGCAGGACGACCGCACAGTGCATCTCGACATCGGCGATGGCGATCGAGCCACGCCTGCGGAGGGGCCTGCCACCGAACTGCACGGGGAAGGGCAACCCGCCACCATGCCCCTCGCCGGACGCGAGACGGAGCCCGCTTCCCCGGCCGATTCCGTCGGCGAGTGGATCGGTCCCTACCATCTGGTGAAGAAGATCGGTGAGGGCGGCATGGGCCTGGTCTACGAGGCCGAACAGTTCGAGCCCATCCGACGCCGGGTCGCCCTGAAGATGGTCAGGCAGGGCATGGCCACCGAGGAGTTCATCGCCCGCTTCGAGTCCGAGCGCCGGGCCCTGGCCGTCATGGACCACCCCTGCATCGCCCGGGTCCTCGACGCCGGCGCCACCGTCGCGGGTCAACCCTTCTTCGTCATGGAGTACGTGGAAGGCGTCCCCATCAACACCTACTGCGACGAGCACAAGCTCGACGTCCGGGACCGGCTGGACCTCTTTATCCGGGTGTGCGACGGCGTGCTGCATGCCCACCAGAAGGCCATCATCCACCGGGACCTCAAACCCGGCAATGTCCTGGTCACGACCATCGACGGGAAGCCTGCGCCCAAGATCATCGATTTCGGTGTGGCCAAGATCCTGGACGACAACCTCCTGAGCCTCGATGGGACCACCGGCGTCGGCCAGCTCGTCGGCACCCCGGACTACATGAGTCCCGAGCAGGCGGATTCCGACAGCGGGGTCGTGGACACGACCACCGACGTGTACGCCCTGGGGGTCCTGCTCTACCAATTGCTGGTGGGTGAACTGCCCTTTGCCTCGGCGGACCTCAAGGGAAAGGGCATCCAGGAGATCCTGCGCACCATCAAGGAAGTCGAGCCCCCCAAGCCGAGCAGCCGTCTCGTGACCATGGCCAGGACTCCTACCACCTCGGTGCGGACCGTCGCCCTGGACCGCTCCACGGACTCGAGTACCTTGCGCCGCTGTTTGCGTGGTGATCTGGACTGGATCACCATGAAGGCCCTGGAAAAGGACAAGGCCCGTCGCTACGAGACGGCCAACGCCCTGGCCATGGACATCCGCCGGCACCTGCTGCACGAACCCGTGCTGGCCGGCCCGCCCTCCCGCACCTACCGGATGAAGAAGTTCGCTCGGCGCAACCGCATCTGGGTGGGCGCCGCATCCTTCGTCCTGGTCGCCATCATCCTCGGCATAGCCGGCACGACCACGGGGATGATCCGGGCCGTTCGTGCCGAAAAACACGCCCAGACCGAGGCCGAAATCGCCCAGCAGGTGTCGGACTTCCTCGTGGATCTGTTCGAGGTGGCCGACCCCGACCAGGCCCGGGGCAACACCATCACCGCACGGGAGATCCTGGATGCGGGTTCCCTGCGGATCGAGACGAACCTGGCGGATCATCCCCTGACCCAGGCTCGACTCATGAGCACCATCGGCAAGGTGTACCAGAATCTGGGGCTGTACGAAGAGGCCGGTCCCAAGCTCGAATTCGCTCTGGAACTCCAGCGCTCCATGCCCGACGGCGATGAGGTCGCGCTGGCCAGCGGCATGGCCGATCTCGCTGACCTCTACATCGATCAGGCGAAATACTCCGAGGCGGAACGGATGCTCCAGCGGGCCCTGGTCCTGATGGACAAGAACGAGGTCGAGAACAGCCTGCAGTTGGCGGCGAGCCTGAACGAACTGGCCAGCGTCTACCGTCGACGGGGCCGTTACGAAGAAGCCGAGCCGTTGTATGAGAGAGCTCGTGATATCCGGATCGCCGTTCTCGGTTCCCGTGATCCCGACGTGGCCCAGAGCTACAACAGCCTGGCCATTCTGAACTTCCAGCGGGGCAACTACGACCAGGCGGAACGCCTCTATCGCCGATCCCTGGATATCTGGCGCCTGGCCTACGACACCGACCATGCGGACATCGCCAAGGGACTGAACAACCTGGCCCTGCTCTACCACCACCTTGACCGGCACGAGGAGGCCTGGCCCCTCTACCAGGAGGCGGCCGTCATCTACGAGAAGGTTCTGGGCCCTGACCATCCCCGCCTCGGCACCGCCATCAACAACCTGGCCCTGGTCTATCACGAGACGGACCGGTACCGCGACGCGGAGCCGCTGTACCGACGCGCCCTCTCCATCCGCGAAGCGAGCCTGGGGCCCGATCATCCCGATGTGGCCCAGACCGTGAACAACCTGGCCAACCTCTACCGCGACCAGGAGGAGTTCGCCAAGGCGGAGCCGCTCTACCGGCGGGCCTTGGCCGTCCGTGAGAGGACGCTGGGGTTCGACCATCCGGATGTCGCCTGGAGTTTGCAGGATCTGGGGCAGCTCGAGCATGCGCTGGGTCGCACGGAAGAGGCGCTGCAGCATTTCGATCAGGCGGTCCGGATCTACGGCGACGCCCTGGGTCCTGATCATCCCGACCTGGAAGAGATCCTGGGGGATTATGCCAAGGTCATGCGGGAATCGAACCACCCGGCCCGGGCCGATTCCCTGGATCGTCTGGCCCAGGCCATTGCCGAGAAGGACGGGAGTTCCTGAGAAGAGAAGCCGGGGCAGGGGCTCTTCCTGCTTCGTTGTTCGCAGTCATACCAGTGGAGGGGAAATACATGTCACCCAAGAAAACGATCGCCTTGCTGAGCCTGGTCGCTCTGGTTGTCCTGGCCAGTTGCTCCCGGGACGAAAGCCCCACCGGGTGGGCGCCGAGCCCGGGCGGGCTTGCCCCGGACAAGTCGATGCCCGGCGGCCTGGTCAACAACTACGAGATCCACTTCGACGGCCGAACCATGGCCGGTGGCAACACGGTGTTCACCTGGACGGTGAGGGGGACAGGCGTGGAACCGGCCCTGAGCCACTTCATGATCCAGTTGCCGGCGTGCGCGCCGGAGCCGGTGGGCTACGACCCCGCCGGCTCGGTCAGCATCAACACCAATCCGAACACGGGTATCTACGGCCTTGAGTGGCATCTCAACGTCGAGGCCGATGACACGACCGGGCGTCGGTACTCGATCACCTTCCCCGGTGACGTGCCCCTGGGCGAGGTTCATGCGTCGGTGATCAGCGGGAACGTGACGGACGTGGGGATCATCGCCGGACCGTGCCAGGGCTATGATATTTCCGGCCGGGTTTTCGTGGACGCCAACGAGAACGGCCTGCGGGATCCCGACGAGGAGTCGGGCATCGCCAACGTGGTCATCGACCTCGTCGACGAACACGGCAACGTGATGTCCCTGCCCACCGACGAGTTCGGTGACTACTCGTTCCGGAAGTTGGAGGGGTCCTTCATCGTCAATCTCGCTCTCGATGGCGGGCCGGGATATTTCAACGGCAGCCTGGCCGAATCCTTCGACCCCACCACCGCTCTGACACACGAAGCCACCGTGCCGCCGGACTCGCCGAACAACGACTTCGGATTCTCCCCCCGGTCGGAGGAGATCATCTTCGACCTGGAGAGCGGCATCCTGCTTTCGGACGGCGAGTCGCTGAAGTTCTGGAAGAGCGAATTCCGGTCGGCCGCGGGCAACGGCGGGGGCAAGCATGTCTACGCCGCCGCCGACCTGCTGGGATTCCTGGACGGGATCCAGGGCCTCTTTCTCGCCGACCCCTACGCTTTCACGCCGGGCAACGAACTCCAGGAAGCCTTCGACCTCCTGCGTTCCAACTCCAACGAGCCCATCGATGAACTGCTGGCCGAGCTGTTGGCCACCGAACTCAACCACGTGGCTGATCGCGGGTTGATCAATCAGGACGACCTGCAGTTCGTGCTCATCGCGTGGGGTGAAGCTCTCATCGCGGATTTCCTGGCCCCGTCCCCGTCCAGCGCCGTCGGCGGGCAAGACGTCGAGACGGCCAGAACCACCCGCGATGTGGGCGTGTTGTCCGATGCCGTCGACCTCTTCGGTGCGATCAACACCGGTGGCGGGGGAGGCATCGATGAGTAGGTAGGGGAGCCCGGAATTGACGGCGGCAAGGCGAACCGGTCTTTATGCCGCCATCAGCGGATTGGGGCCACCGGGTCCAGGATTTTTCAGACGCAGACCATGGCGAAGGCTGCTTCTTCCGACGTCGCCAGTTTCAGGAATTGGCCGAGGTTCAGCAGGGAGATCGCCTGCATCACGGCCGGTGTCGTGTTGGCGAACACGAGGGTTCCCTGGACTTCGGCGAACTCCTCGGTCAGCAGCAGAAACGTCGCCAGGCCGGTGGAGGCGATGAATTCCACCCCGGCCAGATCGATCACGAGGTTGGGCTTGCCTGCAACTTGGAGGGATGACCGGGCGGCCTCCCTCAGCTGCTGGGCGGTGTTGGTGTCCAGGCGGCCCGCCAGGCGCAGCAGCGGGACCG
>JAUUZX010000148.1 GCA_030592025.1 bacterium
CTCGGCCACCGCCGCGACGGCGTCACGCACCTCGGGCACCTCGGGATAGACCAGCCGGCCGCCGGCATAGAGTTCGGCGATCCGGCGGCTGTTGGGGATGCGGACCATCAACTCGATGCCCTCGTCCTCGCAGTACCGCAGCACGTTGTCGTCCCCGATGCCGTGGCGGTTCAGGACCACGGCGAACTCCTTGCCCAGGTGCCGGACCGTCTCGACGGCCAGCTTCAGGTCGTGGAGGCCGAAGGGGGTGGGCTCAGTCACCAGGATGACCAGGTCGGCATCGCGGGTGGCCTCGATCACCGGGCAGGACGTGCCTGGCGGCGCGTCGAGGATCTTGACGACATCAGCGGGGAATCCGGCATCGACGTAGTCCAGGGTCTGCTTGATCAGGGGGACGGCCTGCTCCTCGCCGATCATCAGTTTGCTCTCCACGAAATCCAGCGATCCCTGACGGAGGTGCTTCAGCTCGCCCATGGGCTTGGGGCGCATGGGAAGGGAACCGGTGGGGCAGAGCTCCGAACATGCGTAGCAGCCGTGGCAGAGTTCCGGGAAGACCATCACGCTGTCGGGCATGGTCAGGACGGCGTTGAAGTTGCAGACGGCCTGGCAATTCCCGCACAGGGCGCACGCCTCGGCCTCCCATTCCGGGATCATCTTGTCCGTGGTCTGCCGATGTTGCAGCTCGCCGTCCACGAACAGCCCGGAGTTGGGCTCCTCCACGTCCAGGTCGACGAGGACGACGGGGCCCGACTCGGCCATGAAGACGGCGAGGTTGGTGGCCAGGGTCGTCTTGCCGGTGCCGCCCTTGCCGCTGGCGATGGCGACCTTCATCACGCGTCCCGGCAGTGGTGGTGGTCATCGTCCTCGCCACCGTGGTTGCACAGGTTGTCGCCGGTCTCGAGTTCGTCCAGGAGGAATTTCGCTACGAGGGCTCTGGGCTCCTCGACACCGACCCCCATGTGCACCTCGATGGAGTTCTGCTTGAAGATGTTCTGGGCCATGGCCCCCATCCCGCCCGCGATGACGATGCTCACGCCGGCCTGGGCCAGGAACGCCGGGTAGGAACCGGGTTGATGCTGGGGCGGCGCGAGCTGGAACTCCTTGAGGATGTTCCCGTCCTCCACCTCGAGGACCGCGAAGCTCTCGCAGTGACCGAAATGGGCGCACGACTTGCCGCCGGCGGTGGGGATGGCGAATTTTCGGTTCATGAATCGTCTCCTGTCTTGCGGGAGCGGGCGAGCAGTTCTTCTCGCACCATGGTCGTGTTGCATTGGGGGCACTTCAGTTCGGTGCACTTGACGCCCCGCTCGTGGGGGACCTTCGCGCCGCACTTGGCGCACACGCAGAAACCGCCGGCGCCGAATGCGCCGCCTCTGTTTCGGCCCTGGCCGCCGCCGGCCGATCCGCGGCCGCTGCCGCCGCCTCCACCGCGACCGCCGCCCATACCTCGTCCTCCGGGCATACCTGTCCTCCTAAAAGTCGGTGGCCCCGCCACTGGGTCTAGTCGTCGTCCGAATCGACGAGACGTTGCTCGAGGGCCGCCATCTGGGCCTTCAGGGACGCCAGTTCGTTCACCAGGGCGCTGGTATCATCAGCGACCGGCGGTGCGTAGCCCTGAATGAAGCCCCGGCCGCGTCCGCCACCGAAGCCACGCCCGCCACCGAAGCCTTGGCCCCGGCCAAACCCTCTTCCAAACCCGCGGGCCATCCCGCGGCCTCCGCGGAACGGAGCCTCATCGTTCGTGAAGCCGGGCGCGTCGGCTCCGGCGCAGTAGCCCTGGCCTCGTCCGGTCATGGGACCCATTCCGTCTGGTCCTCTGCGGTCTCCCCTAGGCATGTCTCTACCTCCTGTTACGGTGTTGGTGACGTCGGCAGCAGTTCCCGTGGCCGTACCCGCCCGCCAGGTCGATGAGATTCTTCGACCCGCAGCTCGGGCATTCGCTCACGTCCGCGCCGAACGCCATGCTGAACATGTGCCCGCATGCGTGGCACTCGATAAGGTTCCCCCGGAAGTGGACGTCGCCGCCTTCGATCTGCAGCCGCCGTCCGTCGATGACGAACTGGGCGATCTTGAAGCGGGCCTTCTCCACCAGACGCGAGAACGTCGAGCGAGAGATGCCCATCTGCTCGGCGGACTCGGCGTGATCCAGGCCTTCGTGGTCGGCCAGACGGATCGCCTCGAACTCGTCCAGACCCAACGCCACCAGCTGCAGATCGGCAGCACGCACCCCTGTCGGCTTGAAGTCCGAGAACAGGGGCGGGCGACGGACGGATCGTTTCTTCTTCGGTCGAGGCATGGGGTCTCCTTGGTTTGCTGACCCCCAATATAAGCACATATGTGCATAACACAAGGAGAAAACGGCCCCCAACCAAGGGCATGGTATCCCTGTAGATGGTGGTAAAAAGCCAAAATTAGCTCATAGCGGCAGAAATCTCTATTTTTTGGACATATGACTATTAAGTTGTGCCTTCGAAATTGTGCCCGCTCAAAATGGGGCCGGATTTTCAGTATCTAGCCATCAAGTATTCCAAGTCAGAGGTCAAAAACACAGCATCGGGAATGGGTGGACACAATTTCAGAGGCACAACCGACGGGTCAAACCAGGTCCAGTTCCATGATCGGCAACATCATCGAGAACACGATGAAGCCCACCACCAGGCCCAGGAAGACGATCAGCATGGGCTCCAGCACGGTGGTGATCACCTTCATCTTCTCCCGCAGTTCCCGTTCGTAGACCCGGCAGGCCTTCTCCAGGGAATCGGCCAGCTCCCCCATCTCCTCGCCGACCTGGATCATCATCACCAGCACGCTGTCGCCCAGGCGGCTTTCGTTGATGACCTCACTCAGGCTGGCCCCCTCGCCCACCCGCTGCCCGAACTCCGCGAGCTCCGCCTCGACGGCCGCGTTCCCCGAACAGCGCGAGGCGAACCAGAGGCCCCGCATCAGCGGCACGCCACCGCCCACCAGGCTGGCCAGGGTGTGGGCGAACCGCACGATCTCGCGGTTCAGGATGATCCGTCCCACGACGGGGATATTCAGGATCGCCAGGGACACCAGGAGCCGGTACCGAGGCGACCGTGCGCGCAGGACCGTCAGCCCCAGCAGCAGCAGCAGCAACACAACGAGAACCAGCAGGCCGTAGCCCCGGAAGAAGGCCGAGGTGTCGAGGAGGAACCGGGTCGGACCGGGCAGTCCCTGGCCCAGGTCGGTGTACAGGACGCTCAACTTGGGCAGCAGGAACAGGAACATCACGACGAGGGTGGCGACGCTGACCAGGAGCACCAGCGCGGGGTACAGCAGGGCGGCCCGCACGGTCCGCTCGAGGTCGTCCTCCTTCTCGTACAGATCGGCGAGGCCCCGCAGGATCATGATCAGGCCACCGCTTGTTTCCCCGGCCTCGATGGCGCCGATCAACGAGCGCGGGAACAGCACCCCGTACCCCGTCAGCGACTGGGACAGGGACTCGCCGCTCTTGACCCGGAAGGCCACCGAACGCAGCACACCCTTCAGGGTGCGCTCCCGGGTCTGGGCGTGGAGCTGCTGCACCGCCTTCTGCATGGGCAGGCCGGCGTCGAGGAGATCCCCCAGGCGTCGCGTGAAGAGGGCCAGGGCCTGGCTGCCCAGGGGCCGGTGCCGAAGGCGTTGCCAAAGCCCGCCCAGCACCCCGGTCCCCCCAAGAAAACCGCTCTCGGGGAAGACCTCGGCCACCTCCACCGGGAACATCCCCTTGGCGACGAGGGTGCGGGAGACGCCGGAGGTGGACTCACCCTCCATGACCCCTTCGACCCGGGTGCCCAGGCCCGTCTTGGCGATGTAGCGGAAAGCCTTCATGCCGACTCAAATCCCATCTTAGATTCCATCATTGCCCGCCGTCACCCGCAGCACTTCGCTCACCGATGTCTCCCCCCGCGCCGCCAGGGCCAAGCCCCGCTCCCGCAACGTTCCGGTGCCCACGGCCGTCAGTTCCTCCCGCAACGCCGACGCCGGCGCCCGGGACAGGATCAGCTCCTGCACCTTGGACGTGACCGGGAGGATCTCGAAGATCGCCGTGCGGCCGCTGTATCCTGTTTGGTGGCACTTCTCGCAACCGGCCCCCGTCTTGAAGACGACATCCGAACCGACGCGCTCGCCCATCTTCCCGTCGGCGAACTCCACCGCCAGTTCCTTGGCGTACTCCCGCTTGTCGATCTCCACGCAATTCGGGCAGATCTTCCGCACCAGCCGCTGGGCCAGGATGCAGCGCACCGACGAAGCCAGCAGGTAGGGCTCGATCCCCATGTTGAGCAGGCGCGCCGGGGTACTGGGGGCGTCGTTGGTGTGCACGGTGCTGAAGACCAGGTGGCCGGTCAGGGCGACGCGGATCACCGTCTCGGCGGTCTCCTGGTCCCGGATCTCGCCGACCATCATGACATCGGGATCGTGGCGCAGCATCGACCGCAGGCCACGGGCGAAGGTCAGCCCGATGCGGGGATGGACCTGCACCTGGGTGATACCGTCGAGGTGGTACTCGATGGGGTCCTCGATGGTGATGATCTTGCGGCTGGTCTCGTTCATGATGTTGAGGAACGAGTAGAGCGACGTGGTCTTGCCGCTGCCGGTGGGCCCGGTCACGAGCATCACGCCGTAGGGCGAGGCCAGCGTCTCGCGGATGAACGCCTGCTCCTCCTCCCACATGCCGAGGCCGGACAGCCCGGTCAGGATCGAGGCGTTGGTCAGCACCCGGATGTCCACGGTCTCGCCGAACTGGGTCGGCAGGACGGACACGCGGTACTCGTTCTGCACACCACCCACCGTGGCCTTGATGCGCCCGTCCTGGGGCAGGCGGCGCTCGGCGATGTCCAGGTTGGCCATCACCTTGATGCGCGACACCACCACGGCATGGTACCGGACCAGCCCTTCGGGGACGGCAATCTCCAGCAGCATCCCGTCGATGCGGAACCGCACGCGGACCCGATTCTCCAGGGGCTCCAGGTGGATGTCCGTGGCGCCTTCCTGTTCGGCCCTCAGCAGCAGTTCGTTCACCACCGAGACGATGGACGCGTCGTCGGCCGCGTCGTCCACCAGTTCCCGGTGGACGTAGCCCGCGCGGGACTGGACGTTGCGGAGATCCTCGACCTCGTCCGGACCGGTGGCGTTCAGGCTGTCGATGGCGTCGGCGCCCACGCCGTAGGTCTTCTGCAGGAGCGTGGAAAGCGGCTCCTCTGCGTAGGGTTCACCGGTGACCTCGAGCCCCAGCAGGAGGGCCAACTCGCCAAGCACGTTGGAGCCGACGTCCTCCAGGTGCGCCACGTGCAACACGCCGTTCTCCAGACCCAGCGGCACCACGAAGAACCGCTTGGCGTACCGGGCCGGGATCACCGCCGACGCGTTGGCGAAGGGTTGGTCAGTCGGGTTCATGCGCTTCCTCTTCGTAGAGCTCGCGGCCGGTCATGATCTTCGGGGTCAGCAGGATGACGAGCTCGCTCTTGAAATCCTCCTCGACGTTGCTGGAGAACAGGTACTTGAGCAGGGGGATGCTCGCC
>JAUUZX010000067.1 GCA_030592025.1 bacterium
AGCCGGCGTTGTTCCTGACGCGCTCCTACTCCGCCCTGCGCGCGGGGCTTGCCCTCGCTCGCTATCCCATGAGGAGGGAATCATGAGAACAATCCGTGTGTCCGTGCTCGTCCTGGCCGTCCTGACGGTAGGTGCCCTGTCCAGCACCATCGCCTGGGGGCAGGCCGAAAAACTGCTCCCGGTCGACGGCGTCAACTTCGCCGTCGGCTCGGTGGATGGCGTGTTCATCCCCGGCACGACCTCCGCCCCCACGACCGAGGAGGCCGTCGTTCCCCTTTCGTTCCGGGGAATTGTCGGCTCCGCCCCCGACAGTGTGAAAGTGATCGTGCTGGAGGTCACTTATCCCGTCGACCAACTCACCTACCTGGGCGGGTCCCTCGACGCGTTCGGGGAGATCGCGCCCGAGGACGTTTTCTGGAACGGAGACAGTCTCTTCGCGGAGGAGGACGGTGTCATCACCGTCATCCTCGACTCCGACACGGTGGCGCCGCCCGAGGCGTTCACCGAGTTCTGCTACCTGAGATTCGAACCGCTCTGCCAGGACTCCGGTGCGGCGGCCCATGTCACCGTCAGGACCGGTCCCGGTGAAAGCTACGTCAGCTACCAGGATATCCACTACACGGATCCCACCGACCCCGAGCCGTACGGCACGGTCACCGTGGCCGACTACGAGGGCTACGTTTCGGTGCTCGACGACGATCCGTTCGATGAGGACCCCAGGATCATGAGCCTGCAGGGCGTGGTCGGAGCGGGTGCCGTCATCGACGTGCCCGTCTACCTGAGCACCAACGCCAACGTGTTCCGTCTGCAGGGCCTCCTCAGCTACGACGAGACCCGGTTCATGCCGACGGGTTACACGCTGGGTGACGATGGCAACCCCTGGGTCTGGACCTACGGATCGGAGCCCAACTACACCCCCGGCTTCGTCTACATCGACGTGGTCAACTACCCGTTCTCCGACAACGACGCCGGGGAGCCGTGCACCGTCGTGACCGTGCAGCTCACGGTGCTCGACGATTGGCGTGGCCAGACCGAGGAGCTCGCGTTCGTTCCCTACGGTCAGGGGATCCACGTCGGCAACGACCACGGTTCCGTGTGCGAACCCCTTGCCGCCGGCTTCACGTACCATTCCGGCTTCGTCGCCATGGAGGAGTACGCGGCGACGGTCGCCCTTGAGCTCGACGACATGATCTACCCCGCCGATGTCGGCACGAACAAGGTCTTCACCGCGGTCCTCGCGGCGTCCCACAACTTCACCATCGGCGGCGACTCCGGAGCGGACGATCCGTACCAGTCGGCGTTGCGCCTCGACCTGGACCTTGCCCTGGACATGAACATCCTGAATCTCCAGCAGCCGGGCCCGCTGGGCGACTTCTGGTTCAACTACAATGTGGCCGCCGCCAAATCGCCCCAGCAGAAGATCGAGTTCTATTCGTGCTCCCGGGACGGCATCGCGGGAGAACGTGGACCGACGGCCGAGCTGACGCCTCTGGTGAGCATGGTACTGCTCCAGCAGAACATCGTTGCGCCTGCGGACTTCGAGGCCCCCGGCTTCCCCTTCGTCCAGCAGTGCCTCTTCGGCGACCGGCCCGCCCGCTTGCGGGACGCGATCACCGGTGACCTGGAAGTGAACTGTGCGGAGGGTCTGACCCTTGTTGCGCCGCCGGTCCTGGCGTACGCCAACGGCGAGTTGACGTGCGACCAGCGCACCAGCACGCGCCCGGCCAGCGTCGTGCAGGATTACTACGTGCGCTCCACCTTCAACCTGACGGAATTCCGGGTGACGGTCCAGAAGAGCGGTCCCCATGGTATTCTCGACGTCAACCCTGCGGCAGGCGTCATGGTGACGGACCAGGGGTCCGACTACGTCACCTTCGAAGCTGCCCCGGGTTGGCAACCGGCGGCATACGATGAGCGCCACGGCTTGGGCTCCATCACCTACAACACGACGGCCGCCATCGAGGCCCACGAATTCGACAAGGCGGGCATCGCGGACAAGGACATCGGGCCGCCCATCAGGTGGTGCTGGCAGTGGACGACCATCTCCTTCGGCACCGACTCCTACCTCCACGACGCGACGGGCCAGGAGACGTTCCTGTTCACCACGGCCAACCGCGTCGGCACACGGTATGATTGCTCCTTCACCGACCCCATCGACAATCCGGCCGTGGCGGCCAAGTCCCTGCCGTCGGTGTTCGCCCTGGAGGGCAACCACCCGAATCCCTTCAACCCGCAGACGACAATTTCCTTCGACCTGCCCCGCGAGACCATGGTCGAGATCGTGATCCACGACCTGCAGGGACGACGCGTCGCGGTGCTCGTCCATGACGTCCGCTCCGCGGGCCGGCATGAGGTCATTTGGACCGGGCGGGATCAGTCCGGTCGCGCGGTGGCCTCGGGCACGTACTTCTATGTCATGAGAGCGGGCGATTTCACCGAACGCCAGAAGATGGTGCTCCTGAAATAGCCAGCTTCGGGTGTTCAAGAAGAAGGCGGCCGCTCATCGGAGCGGCCGCCGTTCTTTCGAGGCACGAGAAAGCAGCCGGGTCAGCGGGGGCGCATCCTGGCCAACGCGCCAACCAGACCCGCGAGGCCGAACACACCCAGCACGGTGATGAACCAGGGCGCGGCAACCAGCCGGTAGGCCATGAAACGGCCCACACCGGCGCGCATGAAGGACACGGAGAGGTCCCCCGGTCGGGCCAGGTCGTCGGGCACCGGCGCGATGATGGCCCGGTAGCGGCCGTGGACCGGCAAGGCGGCCTCGGGGGGCAGGGTGGCCGGAGGGGCGGTGAGACGACCACTCCAGTGGTGGTCGCCGTCCATGGCGGAGATCTCCACCCGGTAGGCCGTCGCCCCGGGGATCGGGGTCCAGTCCAGACGAGGACGGTCCGTGGCCACCACTTCGCCCTCGACGGGGCGGACGATCCGCACGTCGTCGACGCCGCGGCGCAGGACCGACGGACCGCTCGCCTCGGGCGGGACGACGAAGGCGAGGGCCAGGGCCGCCGCCACGGCGAAACCGCCGCCGGCTGCCACCAGACGCGCGCCGCGCCGGGCTCCCGGTACTCGCACCTCGCCCTGGGTGATGAGCCTCTCCACCTCGGTTTCGACAAGGTGGGTGAGGCGACAG
The DNA here is from genome assembly GCA_030592025.1 of bacterium. Next base: position 3,134 of record JAUUZX010000067.1, read on the forward strand.
GCGTCGCAGATCGTCCGATGGGCCTCGAGCCGGCGGCGCAGATCGGGCTCGAGACCTGGATCGGTCAATTGCCAGAGCTGTTTGCCCACTTCGGGTTCAACGCATTCGAGGTTCAGGTCGGCGGGGTCGGGCCGCTCGATCATGGCTGTTTCCTCTCCGGGCGACGTGGTCGCGGTTCGTTCGCTTCCGTGCCGGCACAGGAACAATATTCCAGTCGTTCTTTCAAAAGGGCGCCGGCCTTCTCCAGGCAGCGCGCGCGCCGGTAGTAGATGCTCTGGACCGACGTCAGCCCGGAGCGTCGGCGAACCTCCTCGATGGTCGCGTCCTCCAGGTACAGCGCGCGCAGGAGCCGGCGGCACAGATCATCGAGTCGGTCGACTGCCCGCTGGACCAGGCGGCGGACCTCGTCGGCCTCGAGCAGGCCCAGGGGATCAGGTTCCCGGCTGGCCGTCCGGAATGCCTGGTCGTCGAGGGGGACGGCAGCGTGGCGTCGTCGCCAGAGCAGCCAGTTGCGGCAGCGGTTGCGGGTCACGGCGATGGTGAAGTGGACGATGCTGCCGCTGAATCCGCCCTGGCGCCGCACGTAGTCGAGGGCCGCGATCACGGCGTCCTGGGCCAGGTCGTCGGTCTCCGGATGGCCGGGCTTGAGGAACTCGTCGGCCGTCAGGCGGGCATGATTCGAGAGCAGGGCGGCGAGGCGTTCGGTCGCTGCGGCGTCGCCTGCGATGTAGGCGGAAACCAGCGGCGCGATCTCGGCGTCGGTCAACCTCTCGCCCTCGCGCTGGAATTGGTCCGGTGTCATCGAGGTCCGCCGGGGGTCGGGTGTTCGGGGCCAGGGTCTCGGCAACCTGGGGATTCGGCAACCAAGGGATTCCGCAACCATGGGTCTTGCGAAAAGTGAGCATAGAGTGATTCAATGTTGCTGTCCACCCGTTCGCCCATACCGGCCAGGAGTTGCCGCATGTCTCTGGGTATATATAAATCGTTGCGCAGCATGATGGTTGTCGCGGCGGCGATCCTGTTTCTGAGCGGTTGCGGCGACGAAGAGCCGCCCTGGTACGTCGATATTCATGATTTGGCCGGAGTTGCCGTTTCCGCCGAACTCGCCGAGCATCTGGCGGTTGGTCTGGCCACGTTGGAATCACCTCCTGACACGACCGGAGCGGCTGCCGACCTGGCCATCTTCGAGGGGTTGATCGCGCGGATCCATCGCCTGGACGCCCGGCAAGCGGCGGGCGACGAGATCTACGCCCGCTGGCGCGCCGAGCCGACCAATGTGTTGTGGCTTGAGCTCGCCAAGAACAACGATTACCTGCTGCGGCGTAGGGACGACCTGGAGGCCATGTGTTCGACGCCTGGCCTGGACGACCCTGATACCCCCCTGGGAGCCTACGTCGCGGGGCGCATCCGATTCCGCCACGGCGACCGCGGTGAGTTGTTCCGTCGGGCGGAGCAAGGGGCGGACGCGCTGGACGATATTGCCCAGGTGTGGTTGCAGTTCAAGCTCTCCGAGGTGGACAGCGAAGAGGGCGACACCTTGGCCGGTGTGCGCCGGATCCTCGCGGTGCTCCCGCAAGCCCGCACGGTGGGTGGTCATCGGCTTGAGGCGCTCAGCTGGTATCGGGTGGCCGAATTGCTGCGCACCGCGGATCGCCTCGATGACGCTCTCCACGCCGCGACGATGGCCGGGGCCCTGCGGCGTCACACGAACAACGACTACGCCCTGCTGCGTGCGCGGATCAGCTTGGCTGCCATTCGGGGGGCGCGGCGAGAGTACGCGGGCGCGCGAGAGGATCTCCTGGCCTTGGCCGACGAGGCGTCGGCCAAGCGGTATGGCTGGCCCGAACAGGATGCCCTGGACAAGGCCGCTTCCCTGGCCAGCGAGCAGGGGGACCATGACGTCGCCCTGGAGTTGGATCGGCGCAGCCTGGCTCGGGTCCGGAGTCTGGGCGACCCCTTGAACCTGCCGCGCATGCTGGTGTCGGTCGCCTACGACCACCGCATGCTGGGGCACATGGACTCGTGCTACGTCTACCTGGTGGAGGCGAAGGAGCGGGTCGAGGCCTACCCCGACGGTCGGAATGTGGCACGGATGAACAGCTTCCTGGCGGAGTACTATTGCCAGGTAGGTCAGTACGCCACCGCCGACTCCCTGCTCGCCATCGCCAGCGGCCAGAGCAGGACTGCTGGTACGGCCAACGACGAAGCGCGCATCCTCCTGGAGCTCCTGCCCCAGGCCCTGGAGTCCGGGCGGTCCGACCTTGCGTACAGTTGGCTCGCCCGGCTCGATGAACTTGCCGGCTCCCTCCACGACCGCGGGTTGGATGAGAACCTGCGGGCCGACCACCAGCTCTTCACGTTGCGCCTGCTGGCGCGTCAGGGTGAATTCCGACGGGCCGCCGAGGCCCTGGTCCGCGCCGAGGCCGCGGTGGCTGTTGCAGGTGGTGAAGGCAAGGAATGGGCTGTGAGCGCTGCCGCAGGCGAGTTGGCGCTGTTGCGCAATGACACCGAGGCCGCGGAAGCAGCTTACCGGCGCTGCCTGGACCTGACAGCCGGCAGCACCGATCCCGACCTGATCGCCAGGAGCCGCATGCAACTCGGGCAGGTTCTGCTGGCCCGCGGTCGGGCTGAAGCCGCGCGCGAACTCTTTCGGCCACTGGACGTCGACACGACCTTCGGCCACCGCTTCAGTAATCGCCTGCACAACATGCTGTTGACCGGCGAATCCTATGCGGTCGAAGGCCGACCAGGTGAGGCCCGTGTCTGGTTCGAGCGGGCCCTGGCCCTGGCGGGGCCGCACACGCCGGCCGACCTGGTGGCCCGGGGGGAGTTGGGACTGGGGCGGGCCCTGGCCGGGGCCAGCGATCCCCATGGCGCCTTGGCCCATCTGGAGCGGGCACGAGCGGCGCTGACCAGGGCACCTGGCGCATCGTCGTTCGGGGATGTGGCTGCTTACCTGTCCAGCGGCGAGGGTGACGTCCGCGAGGCACTCGTTGGCCTGCTGGTGGACCATCCCGAGTTGGCCGGTGCGTCCGGTTCGCCCGTCACCACGTTGGCGGTCGCCCGGCCGGACCTGGCGGGTCGCCCGTCGCCAGGGCCGGGAGCCCCGTGGCTCGTGCATTTCATCGGTCGCCAGCGCTCATACGCCTGGGTGCTGACTGCGGGCGGCGTGTCGTTGTGGCCCTTGCCGGGCGAGCATGAGTTGAAGGCTCTGGTCGCACCGGTGATGGCCGACATGATGACCCCGGGCCGCGCGCCTGACCGGGAAGCAATCGCCCGACTTGGCGAGGTCCTGTTGGGGCCCGTGATCGGATCGTGGCAGGAGGGCATGACTCTGACCGTGGCGTCCGGGGGCCCGCTGCAGGGTGTACCATGGAGCGCGCTGCCCTGGCCGCCGGCATCCGCGACCGGGGCGGCTGGTCTTGTACTGGACCATGGTCCGGTCGTCGAAGCCGCGGGCCCCATGGGGACGACCGGTCCCCGGTTCGTAGCCGGGGAAGGTCCCCTGCTGGCCGCGGGCTGCGACAGCGAGACTTCCGACGCGCCGGGATCCCCGCGGCTCCACCGCGCCGAAGCCGAGGCGCGGAGCGTGGCGGCCCAGTGGCCGGATGGTCGGAGTACGGTGCGACTTGGGGACGCCGCGTCCTGGGAGGGATTGACGGCTCTCGGATGGGAGCGGTTCGGCGTCATTCACATCGCGACCCATGCTTCGGTCCACCAGGGTTTGCCCGGACGATCGACCCTGCGTTTCGCGGCAGGGCGCCATTCCGCGCCGGTGACGATACCCGCCGTCGCGGCCCTGAATCTGCAAGCGGACCTGATCTACCTGTCGTGTTGCCATGCCGGTCGTCGTCTGACGGTCGGGAGCGGGGGGATCTCCGATTTCGCCGGCGCCTTCCTGGCCGCGGGGGCGCGCAC
>JAUUZX010000210.1 GCA_030592025.1 bacterium
ATCGCTTCGAGGAGGTCTACTTCGACACCTTCAAGGGGTACTACTTCACCGGCGACGGCGCCAAGCGCGACGAGGACGGCTACTACTGGATCACCGGCCGCGTGGACGACGTCATCAACGTCTCCGGGCACCGGATGGGCACCGCCGAGGTCGAGAGCGCCCTCGTGTCGCACGCCAAGGTCGCAGAGGCGGCCGTGGTGGGCTTCCCCCACGAGATCAAGGGGCAGGGCATCTTTGCCTACGTGATCTGCGGGGTCGACAACGGCGCCACCCCCGAAGAGCTGGTGGGCGCGCTGAAGGAGCAGGTGCGCCACGTCATCGGGCCCATCGCCTCGCCCGACCAGATCATGATCGTGCCCGGCCTGCCCAAGACCCGCAGCGGCAAGATCATGCGGCGGATTTTGCGCAAGATCGCCGCGGGGGAGTACGACGGCCTGGGCGATGTCTCGACGTTGGCCGACCCGAGCGTGGTGGAGAAGTTGATCGAGGGGCACAAGGGGCTCATGGGGTAGTTTCAGGGGTCCCCGGCGAGGCGGGACGGCTCAGGAGGCGGTACTCGGCTCGTTCGGACACAAGGGTGTACCCGGCATCCACGAGGGCGTCGACGCTCGCCGCGTCGTTCGTGATGACATGCTCGACAGCGTCGTAATAAGCGACGATTTCGCGGCGGTCGAAGTCCTCGCCGGCCATCGCGCGGTACGCAGGCAACGAATCGTCGAGACGGTTCAGGATACGGAACCGGTACCCCGTGGCGCTGCTTGTGACGACCCCTCCCTGCCGGATGAGTCGGTAGTTCAGGTAGTGGATCGTTTCGAAACCCCGCTTGTGACCTATGCCGGCCAACCGCGGGACTACCATGATGGCCGTCAGGGCTTCGTGCGGTACCGGCGGGATATCCCCCATCAACGCGATCAGCGGTTCGGCCTGCTGTTCGACCCGGTCGAAGTAACGATGCCACAGCAGGCCATGGACCAGCACGAACGGCACCGTCAGCACGATTACCACCGTGCGTATCCGTCCGGCCGTGATGAACGATGCCAACCACAGGACGCCGCACAGGACCGCTACCGAGAATCGCTGGTAGAGCATGGGCTCTCCCGGCAGCGCTTCGGGCACCAGCAGATAACACAGGGCCGTAACCGCGGTGAAGACGACGGCGACATGGTGGACGGGATCCTCGACGAGTCTGGCGAGTTCCCGGCGCCGGTGCCAGATACCGGTGGCCAGCAGCACGATGATAGGCAGGGTGAATGCTGTGGCTATGAGCACGCCGTCGACCCCTTCGGCGAGGCGGAAGTTCTCATTGGCCCCGAAGCGGGCCAGGCGCTTCGCCAGGGTGGGGAAGTATGCTGTCCTGAAGTATGCCGCCAGGTAGGAGGGGAGGGGTTCGTGATCGCTGAATGCGCGGGCTTGCAAGGACCACATGGCAAGCAGCATCGTGGCGGGTGCCAGCGGCAACAGGCCCAGCAGGCGGGTGCGCCATGGCAGCACGGTCCGCGACAGGGTTGCGCAGACGACGATCAACGCCGCCACCAGGAACATCAGGGCGTGGTTGCGGAAGGCGACAACCATGAGTGCGGTCAGCACCAGGGCCCAAGGGATGCCGGGTCGCCGAATCCAGGCGGCCAGGACCGCGGCAACGGGCAGGAGCAGGACAACGCCGAGTGTCGCGCCGGTGAAGCCCCACACCATGTTGTAATTATAGATGAGCATTGATGCCAGCAGCGCCAACCAGGGCTCGCCCCGGGCCAACCGAACGAGCAAGGCCATGCCGCCGAGCAGGATCAGGATCGCGGCCGAGTAGTAGACCCGGTTGCCCACCTCGACATCGTCGAACCAGCTGCAGAACACAACATGCAGGCTGTTGGGCGTGATTGGTGTGACGTCGATGCTGAACTCGCGGTTCAAAGGGTGGTCCGGTTCGTCGCTGATGCTGTAGATGTAGGCTTCGGCCAGATGATTGGGAAGATCCGTGAAGGGCAGGGTGTCCAGGCGCCAGATGTTTGCCAAGGCCATGCTCGTCGTCAAAAACCAGACAAGGGAGAGCCCGATGGTGCGTCGAGAGGTCACAGTGCTGTCTCCGTGGGGACCGTTGGGTACTTGATGAATACCTTCCGTCATGATACCACGGTTCGCAATCGGTCCTCAACTTCGGGGTGGCGAATTGCGCCGCCCCAAACCGCCAGGTAATCGCTGCCACGAGAGGGCGCATCCGTGGACATGCTCACCATCATCGTGATCGCCGTCGGCCTCGCCATGGACGCGACGGCTGTCTCGTTGAGCGCAGGCGCGACCGGCCGCTCGCCCGGTCGTCGCGCGGCGTTTCGCCTCTCCTTCCACTTCGGGCTCTTCCAGGGCGTCATGCCGCTGCTGGGTTGGCTGGCCGGCAGCACGGTGTCCGGTGTGCTGCAGGCCGTCGACCATTGGGTCGCCTTCGGTCTGCTGGCCATCGTCGGCGGGCGGATGTTGTGGTCGGGGCTGGGCCCCGGCGGCGACGACGGACCCGGCAAGCGCGGCGACCCCTCCCGCGGTTGGTCCCTGGTGGCCCTCTCCATCGCCACGAGCATCGACGCCTTCGCCGTGGGGCTGGGCCTGGCCATGCTCGATGTGTCCATCTGGGTGCCGGTGCTCATGATCGTGGTCATCACCGCGGCGTTGTCGCTGGGGGGGCTGTTGTTGGGGCGGGTGCTTCATGCGGTTTGGGGGCGGAGGATGGAGACGCTCGGCGGGGCACTGCTTGTGTTGATTGGGGTGAGGATTTTGGTGGAGCATCTCTAGTCCTGACCGACGTATCAGTGCTATCCTCCCCCTTCACCGCCGCCCCGCCCCGACCCCGGAGCCGACCATGCCGCACCGCCGCCATCTCTTCGCCCTGGCCCTGCTGGCCACTCTCCTGACCTCCTGCTCCCGGGACGTGAAGGTCGGGCCCATCGACGCCGTCTTCCTCATCGTCGTCGACACCCTGCGCGCCGACCACCTCTCCTGCCACGGCTACGAGGGCCACGAGACCCCCCACATGGACGCCCTCGCGGCCCGTGGCGCGCGCTTCGCCAACGCTCAGGCCGTGGCGAGCTGGACGATCCCGTCCATGGGGTCGCTCCTCACCTCCCGCTATCCCGGCCAACTTGGCCTCATCGAGCGGCCGGAGGAACTCCGCGTGGCCTGGCAGCGGCGGCAGCAGCACGTCGACAACATCCCCCTCTACGAGACGACCCTGGCCGAGGTCCTGAGCGACGCCGGTTTCACCACGGCGGCCTTCGTCAACCAGCCTGGTCTGAACACGGGTCAGGGCTTCATGCAGGGATTCGGTGAGTGGTACTTCCCGGAGCAGCCCGGCGAGATCGCCCACCACGACCCCCGGGAGAAGCTGCAGCCCCTGCCGTGGGGTCCCTACCTGGAGGAGGCGGCTGCCAGCGACGCCGCGCTCGTCGCCACCCTCGACGGTTGGCTGGGCGAGCACCGGGACGAGAAGCTCTTCGTGTGGCTCCATCTGCTGACACCCCACAAGCCCTACAATCCGATAGCCGGGTTCGAGCCGGCGGACTCGGCCGACGACCTGGCCAAGTACGACGCCGAGATCCGCTCGGTCGACGCCATGATCGGTGACCTCATGGCGTCCATCGACAGCTGGGTGGGCCTCGACCGCTCCTTGGTGGTCTTCACCTCGGACCACGGCGAGGCCTTCGGCGAGCACGGCACCCGGGAGCACGGGCAGAGCCTGCACCGCGAGGTGGTCCATGTGCCTCTGGTCGTGGCGGCGCCGGGTATTTCGTCCCGTGAGATCGACGCCTACGTGCGGCTCCTGGACATCATGCCCACGATCCTGGACGCCGTCGGCGTGCCCCACGAAGTCGACGACCTACAGGGGGCGTCACTGCTTCCCCTGATGGCCGGTCGCGGCGACGACCGGACCGTCTTCACCGAGGGCATGCTGTACGGCGAGACCGAACGCAGCCTCATCCGCGACGGGCGCAAGCTCCTCTACCACGCCCCGGCCGACTCCTTCCTCCTGTACGACGTGGTCGGTGATCCGGACGAGTCCATCGACCTGGCCGAGACCGAAACCCGCCGTGCCCTGCTCATGCTCGATGATCTGGAGGAGACCCATCGTCTGTTGGCGGATGATCGCGCCGGACGTCGCGCCGCGGCCGCGCCCGGCGATACGTTGGTTTCGCCGGAGGAACGGGCACGGGTCAAGCGGGCGTTGGAATCACTCGGCTACTGATACGTCGGATACCGGCACGTCGAGCCGACCCACCTGCCGCTGCGCCCAGAAGACCGCCACCAGGGCGGCGGACCAGGCGATCCCGAAGATCCCCCACCAGATGCCCCACAGCCCGAAATCGAACACCCGCGTCGCCAACCAGAAGAGGGCGAAGGGCGCGGCGAGCTGGCGGTAGAGACCGATCCACAGGGGGAAGGCGGGCTTCTTGAGCCCCTGCAGCAGCGACGTGTTCACGAAGAGGATGACATAGGCGTACTCGATGAAGGCGGCCAGGCGCAGGTAGGGGGCGCCGATGGCCACGACGGCCGGGTCGTCGGTGAAGAGACGCATCAGGGGTTCGGCGCCGAAGTAGATCAGGGCGGCGCCCAGCACCGTGACGATCGCGCCGTAGCCCAGGGCCCGGC
>JAUUZX010000378.1 GCA_030592025.1 bacterium
CGGCATCCTCATCGTAGCCCACGGTGATTTCGCCCCAGGAGCGGGCCACGCGGTTGGGTGTCTTGAGCAGGCCTTCGCGGGTCGGGTCCTCGCCGATCTTCAGGAGCATCCGGCGGATCAGGTCTTCCATGCTGACTCCTCGGGTGGTTGCAGTACGCACGCGCGGCGACGCGCCCCCCGCACGATAACCCGGAATCAGGCGCCGTCAAGCCCCTCCCACGGCGGGCCCGCCCGGGCATGATCCCTGCAACCTCGTCCCCATCCCCGGGCGGCCGTGCACTTTGCGGTGCGCGCGCCGCCATGGTTCGGGCCGCGGCCCGCCGCGTATCTGTCGAGTTGCTCCCCCCAATTCGCAGGCGGTGGTGTTCGTGGCCCGGAAATTTTTCCCTGCCCGCAAACATGAGAATTCGATTCATTCTCACTATTTTGGCGACTTGATTTCAAGACGCTGGATCCTACCTTTGGACCGTGCGGCCCGCCTTTCAGGCCGGCCCGCCACCGTCACCACGACCCGCAGTCGCAGATTGCCTTCCAGAAGGAGCCCGCCGTGGGGAACAAGATCGTCACCGCCAAGGAACTCGCGCCGAAGACCATGCTCTTCGAGATCGAGGCCGACCACATCGCCCAGCGGGGCAAGGCCGGCCAGTTCATCATCCTCCGGGTAAGCGACGACGGGGAGCGCATCCCCCTGACCATCGCCAGCCGCAACCCGGAAAAGGGCACGATCACCATCGTCGCCCAGGAAGTGGGCAAGACCACGGAAATCCTCAACGCCATGGACGTGGGGGACGAGATCCTCGACCTGGCCGGCCCCCTGGGCAAGGCCACCGAAATCCCCCAGGGCAAGACCGTGGTCTGTGTCGGCGGCGGCATCGGCAACGCCGTCGTGTGGCCCCAGGTGCAGGCCCTCAAGGAGGGCGGCAACAAGGTGTACGCCATCCTCGGCGCCCGCACCAAGGAGCTGCTGATCCTCGAGGAGGAAATCACGGCCATGGCCGACGAGGTCATCATCACCACCGACGACGGCAGCTACGGCCGCAAGGGCATGGTCACCCACGCCCTCGACGACCTGATCGACAGCGGTGAGAAGATCGACGAGGTCATCACCATCGGCCCTGTGATCATGATGAAGTTCGTCTGCAAGACGACCGAGCCCCACGGCATCCCCACCCAGGCCAGCCTGAACCCCATCATGGTCGACGGCACGGGCATGTGCGGCGCTTGCCGCGTCACCGTCGACGGCAAGACCCGCTTCGCCTGCGTCGAGGGCCCCGAGTTCGACGGGCACAAGACGGACTTCGACGAGTTGATCACCCGGCTCAGCTACTACAAGCCCGAGGAACGTGCGTCCCTCGACCATCACCACCACTGCCGGATGGACGCGGCCGCCGAGTCCCTCAAGCGCTCGGAATAAGGAGGATCGTCATGAGCGAAGCCCCGAAGAAGCCCAAGAAGGTCTTCAACAAGAGCAAGACCAAGATCCCCATGCGGGAGCAGCCCGCCAACGAACGCATCTTCAACTTCGAGGAAGTGCCCCTCGGCTACAACGAGGACGAGGCCACCCAGGAAGCCCTGCGCTGCATCGACTGCAAGAACAAGCCCTGCATCGCCGGCTGCCCCGTGGGCATCGACATCCCGGCCTTCCTGCAGTTGGTCGGCCGGAAAGACTACGAGGGCGCCCTGCGCAAGATCAAGGAGAAGAACTTCCTGCCGGCCATCTGCGGGCGCGTCTGCCCCCAGGAGGACCAGTGCGAGCTCGTGTGCACGCTGAACAAGCCGGACAAGGGCCGCGAGCCCGGCGGCATCGGCCGGGTCGAGCGCTTCCTGGGCGACTACGCCATGGAGCACGACCTCGTCATCACCCCCGAGTGCGCAGCGCCGACCGGCAAGAAGGTCGCCATCATCGGCTCCGGCCCCGCGGGGCTCACGGCGGCCAGCGACCTCGCCCAGAAGGGCCACGACGTGACGGTCTTCGAGGCCCTGCACAAGCCCGGCGGCGTGCTCTTCTACGGCATCCCCCAGTTCCGGCTGCCCAAGGAAACCCTCATGCGCGAGATCGACGGCATGAAGGAGATGGGCGTCAAGTTCATCATGAACTACCCGGTGGGGAAGTCCGAGCCGTTGGACATGATCCGCGAACGCTTCGACGTCACCTTCATCGGCACCGGCGCCGGATTGCCCTGGTTCCTGGGCATCCCCGGTGAGAACCTCAACGGCGTGTACAGCGCCAACGAGTTCCTGACCCGCGTGAATCTCATGGGTGGCTACAAGTTCCCCGAGGGGTCCGACACGCCGGTCAAGAAGATCAAACGCATCGCCGTGGTCGGCGCCGGCAACACGGCCATGGATTCGGCCCGCACCGCCAAGCGCCTGCGGCCCGAGGTCGTGTACCTGGTGTACCGTCGCAGCCGGTTGGAGATGCCCGCCCGTGTCGAGGAGATCCACCACGCCGAGCAGGAGGGCATCGACTTCCAGTTGCTGCACTCGCCGGTCGAGCTGGTCGACGACGGCACCGGCGCCGTAGGCGCGATCCGCTGCCAGGAGATGGAACTGGGCGAGCCCGACGACAGCGGACGCCGTCGCCCCGTGCCCATCGAGGGCAAGATCAAGGAGTGGGCCGTGGACACGGTCGTCCTCTCCATCGGCCAGAGCCCCAACCCCCTGCTGACGGCGGACTGCCCTGAACTCGCGCGGGACGAGCGCAAGGGCACGATCACCATCAACGAGTGGATGCAGACGTCCTACGAGGACACCTTCGCCGCGGGTGACATCGTCACCGGCGGAGCCACGGTGATCCTGGCCATGGGCCAGGGCCGCAAGGCCGCGGACGCCATGGACCGTTTCCTGAAGACCGGCAACGCCGCCGATCCTGACGGGGACAACGCCGGTGTGTGCGAGAATCTGACCTAGGTCGACAGGGCCTGACGCAAAGCAGCCCCCCGGCCTGTCGGGCCGGGGGGCTGCTGCGTTGCGCCACCGATGCCTACCGGTAACGGGCCTTCACCGTGCTCCAACTCGTGTCCTCATTGTCCACCGTGGGTGCCAGGATGATGGTGGTGGCGAAGCCTCCCCCGCCGACGCAGAAAAAGTTGTCCGAATCCACGCTTCCCGGCAGGTGTGGGTCCACGAGTCTGCCGACGACCTCGTAGGACCAGACGGTCCCGGCGACGATCGGTTGGAGATCGATGCAAAAACTGTCGGCGCACATCATACCTTCGGTGTTCTCCCTGCCGAACCAG
>JAUUZX010000147.1 GCA_030592025.1 bacterium
CCCTCGTCAACCTGCTCGACGCCACCGACACGCCCACCGTCACGGTCACCGCGGCGTACGAGATCAACGGCCTGGACCTGGCGGCCCACGAGGTCGCGATTTACGAGTTCGTCAACACCAGCGGCGTCGAGCCCGGTGACGGCGGACCGCCGCGGGCCGGACTCCGGCTTCAGCAGAACCACCCCAACCCCTTCAACCCGTCAACGACCATCCGCTACGTGTTGCCCGAGCACGCCCACGTGAAGCTGAGTGTCTACGACGTGGCCGGGCGCGAGCTGGCGGTGATCCGGGACGGTGCGCAGGCGGCGGGCTCCCACATGGAGAGCTGGGACGGGAAGGACCGGACGGGACGGCCCGTGGGGACCGGTGTGTACTTCGTGCGCCTCGTCGCCGCGGGGGAGACGCGGGTGTCGAAGATGCTGCTCATGAAGTAGGCGTCACGCCTTGCGGATCAACCCCGCGATCCAGACCAGCAACAACGCGCCCACGAGGGCCGTGCCGATCGAGCCCAGCAGCCCGCCCCAGGTGACGCCCAGGAGTCGGAAAAGGAAGCCGCCCAGGAACGAGCCGACCACACCGACGGCGATGTTGCCCAGCAGGCCGAAGCCCCGACCCTTCATGATGACACCGGCCAGCCAGCCGATCAACGCGCCGATCAACAGGAACCACAGCAGATCCATGATCATCCTCCCGATGAGATCTCAGCGACGGGATTGCCCCGTGGCGACTATCCGGATTCAGGCACGGATGAGACCGGATTGTCACGCACAATCGGTTCGCGGGGTCGCCGGCCCGCGTTCGTGCAGGGAAAGCCGTCTACACCAGCACCGGCGTCTCCTTCATCGCGGTGATCAACTCATGCCGCACGCCCTTCCACTGGTCCGGCTCGATCTGGCAGGTCCCCACCCGGGTGTGCCCGCCGCCGCCGTACTTCAGCATGAGCTCGCCGATGTTCACCTGGCTGGTCCGGTTCAGGATGCTGTGCCCGCAGTTGAAGACCACCTTCTCCTTGCGCAGGCCCCAGATGATCCGCATGGAGACGCTGGCCTTGGGGTACAACGCGTACTCCTTGAAACGGTTGCCGACGCGGATCTCGTCCACGTCGAGCAGGTCGATGATCAGGACATTGTCCTCGACCTGTGAGTTGGTCCGGACCATCTCCTCGTAGAGTTTTTCCTGGGACCAGTAGCGATCGATGCGCTCCTGCACGTCGGGCAGGGCCAGGATCTCGTCGGTTTCCATGGTGCGGCAGTACTGGATGAGGTCCTTCATGAGGGTGTAGTTGGAGACCCGGTAGTTCTTGTGGTACCCGAGGCCCGTGCGGGGATCCATGATGAACGAGAGCATGTACCAGCCCGTGGGGCGCAGGATGTTCTCCATGGAGAGCTGCCCGCTGTCGCACTTGTCGACGGCGGCCATGAGGCCGTTGGCGTCGAACTTGGCGAAGGTCTCGGCGCCGCCGTAGTAGTCGTAGATCACCCGGGCGCAACTCGGCCGGATCTCGCTGCGGCCTTCGTACTCGTGGTCCTCCAGGAGCTTCAGGCGCACGCGCTCGCTGGAGTGGTGGTCGAACCACAGTCCGCAGCCGGGGACGTAGGGCACGTTGGCCAGCACGTCGTTTTCCGTGACCTCGATCAGGCCGTCCTGCAGGTCCTTGGGGTGGACGAAGTAGTAGTCGTCCACGATGCCGGCCTCCACGAGCAGGGCGGCGCAGGCGAGTCCATCGAAGTCGGAGCGGGTCAACAGGCGCACGGCGGTATCTCCTGGGTCAGGGTCTCGTCCCATTGGATCGACCGTGCGCGGGAGGTCTTTAGTTGGCAGGTGAATGGGTAATGAAAACGGATATCACAAAAAAGCTGTAAGCTAGTATGTCCTTTGCTGTTGCGTCGATGGTGCCGGGTGGGGTATGTAATGGTGTCAGCCGCCCCATCCCCCTCATCGCTTGTCCTGGGCTCTCGACCGTTCGGAGAATGGATGATGACGGATCCACGGGAAGTGAAGCCTGCGCAGCACAAAGGCTACCTGGCCAGTGCGATATGCTTGGCCTTGGCCTGTCTCATCGTCCTGGTACCATCGGCGACATGGGCCGCGGCGGCACCACCGTCCTGGCAACTCGGCCTGCGCTCCACCGGCTATTTCTACCAGACCGAGGACGCCGCCGGCGCCACCGACGACCAGTTCCGGACCTTCAACGTCATCTCCGGGGCGGCGACGGGTCTGGCCAACGGCAAGCTCGCCTTCCGCGGGGCTGGTCGCTTCGCCAACGAGCCCATGCTCGTGACGTCGGGCTTCGCCAAGTCGCGGCTCTACAGCGGGCACCTCGAGGCGAGGGTCAGCCCGTTCGTCAAGGCGAGGGTCGGCCGCCAGTTCATCCAGTCCGGTGTGACGAGCATGACCCTCGACGGCGCCTGGCTCTCCTACCGCAAGAGTGGCGGCCTTGACGCCTCGCTGTGGGGCGGCGCCCGGGCGCCCTTGGCCCACGACTTCGAACTGGGCAAGCTGGACGCCGCCGCCGCCGTGGGCGGGCGCGTCGCGCTGCGGCCCCATCGCAAGTGGCGGGTGGCCGTCTCAAGCGCCTACCGGGAGCGCCATGGGCGGGTGGCCGAGCGCCCCCTGGGCATGGACCTGAACACGAGCGCCGTCCGCAACACGCGCCTCTTCGGCCGCGTGGCCTATGACCTCGAGCAGGAGCGCTGGTCCCGACTCCAGGCTCAGGCCCGGTGGCGCCCCTCGTCCCGATCGCCGGTGGTCACGTTCCAGTACATCGACCGCCATCCCTCCATCGACGCCGCCTCCTGGTTCGCCCGCTTCACCGACGTGGCGCGCATCCGTCTGGCGCGGGCGTCGGTCCGCTATGAGACGCCGGCCCGTTTTGGCGGCGAAGTGAACTACGTGGGCTCCTTCGTCAACGACCGCATGTCCTCGCGGGTGGGCCTGGCGGCGCTCGTGCCCGGTGGCCGCGTGGGCTACTCGGCACGGCTGGGCGACGCCGGTGAGGAGAGCCGCATCTACGGCGAGCTCGCCGGTCAGGTGACGTCCTGGCTCGAACTCGATGGCCAGGCCACCTTCCTCACCTACGCCCTCTTCGCCGACGCTCCCGCGGATCAGGAGCGCGACCTGACCATGTTCTCCCTGCGCGCGCGGGCAAACCTGCGCCGGGGCCTGCGCGCGACGGTCGAGATCCAGAGCCTCGACAATCCGCTCTTTTCCAAGGACGTCCGCCTGCTGGTGGGCGTCGACCTGGCCATGGCCCGGGGCGCCTCGCGCTACGGCCTCGACCGCGGGGGGTGGTTGCGATGAAGGGCGCGCTCGTGTTGACCATGCTGCTGATCGCCGGCGTTGCCTGCGCCGAGTTGCCGGATACCATCATCATGCCCCACGACCTCCACTTCGAGAACGATGTCGAGTGCGCCACCTGCCACGAGGCCATCGAACAGTCGACAAACGCGTCGGAGATCGTCCGTCCCGCCATGGACGCGTGCGCCGACTGCCACGAGGTGGACGACGACGACGAGTGCGTCATGTGCCACACCAACCCCGACGAGGCCGGCTACTACGCGGTTGTGGTGTTCGGGGCGGGGAACTTCTCCCACGCCGCCCACCTTGGCAAGGACATGGACTGCGCCGCCTGCCACGGCGACCCGGAGGCCGCCAGGCCATCCCTGCCGGTGAACACCGACTGCCGCGCCTGCCACGAGACAGCCGACGCCTACGCCGACTGCCGGATGTGCCACGCTCCCGACGAGGTGTTGCGCCCCGCGGACCACGACGCGGCCTGGGTGAACCACCACGGCCTGCTTGCTCGCGACGACCAGGGCCAGTGTGCCCACTGCCACACCGAGACCACGTGCCAGGAGTGCCACGTCGGCGACAACGTCCGGCCCCGCAGCCACGGCCTGAACTACGTCTTCGCCCACGCCCTCGATGCGCGGAGCAACGAACTCGATTGCGCCGTCTGCCATCAGGACCCCGAATACTGCAGCGCCTGCCACGTCGCCGAGCGCGTTCTGCCCCGGAGCCACTCCCGGGCCGGCTGGGTGAGCTTCCCCGACGGCGGGAGCCACGCAACGGACGGGCTGTTCGAGATCGAGAGCTGCATCGCGTGCCACAGCGAGGGTTCGCCCACCTGCACCGCTTGCCATGGAGGATGATGTCATGGCGCACCCCGTGAACAACTCCCTGCATGCGCGCCGCGGCGGTGTCCTGCTGGCGCTGGTCCTGGGTGGCCTGGCCGTCTGGGCGGGCTGCGTGGAGCGGGTCGACGACCCGGATCTGAGCGCCCACCCCAAGAGCTGGAACGAGACCGCATCCGACGACTTCCACGGCACTTACGTGGCCGACCGTGGCCTGGAATCCTGCGCCGGTTGCCACGGCGAGGACCACCGGGGCGGGAACGGCGTGCCCGGCTGCTACGATTGCCACGACGGCCCCGGCGGCCATCCCGCCGGTTGGGCCGCGGTGGAGCTGCACGGCACCGAGGTCGTCGATAATGGTTCGACTTCGTGCGCGGCCTGCCACGGCGAGGATTTCCTGGGCGACTGGAGCGGCGTTTCCTGCTACCAGTGCCACGATGGCCCCACCGGCGCCCATCCCGACGGCTGGGCCGCGGGCGACGCCCACGGCGCCGACGTTGTGACCAACGGCACCGGCGGCTGCGTCGCCTGCCACGGCACCGACTTCCTGGGTGGCTCCAGCGGGGTGTCATGCTCCGCGTGCCATGACGGGCCCGGAGGCCACGCGATCGGCTGGGTGGCGGCTGAGGCCCACGGCGCGGACGTCGAAATCAACAGTGCAGCCGACTGCGCGACCTGCCACGGTGTCGACTACCTGGGTGGCTGGAGCGGCGTGTCTTGTTCCCAGTGCCACGACGGCATCGGCGGCCACCCGGTCGCTTGGGTCGACGTCTCCCGGCATGGCGCTGACGTGGGGACCAACACCGCGGCGGACTGCGCGTCCTGCCACGGGGTCGACTACTCCGGCGGTTGGAGCGCCGTCTCGTGCTCCCAGTGCCACGACGGCATCGGCGGTCACCCCACCGGCTGGAGCGATGTCGCCCAGCACGGCGCCGAGGTCGTGACCAGCGGCGCGGTCTCCTGCGAGACCTGCCACGGCGCGGACTACCTCGGTGGCTGGGGCGGCGTCTCGTGCTACCAGTGCCACGACGGGCCCAGCGGCCACCCGGCGGGTTGGGTGGCGCCCGGTTTCCACGGCGTGCCCGTGCGGTTCGACGGCACCGACCATTGCGCGGCCTGCCACGGTGCCGACCTGACCGGGGGCACCAGCGGCATTTCCTGCTTCATGTGCCACAACGGAGCCGGCGGCCATCCCTACGACTGGGACCTCGCCCTCGAGCACGGCATGGAGGTGCGGCTGCACAGCGCGATTTCCTGCCAGGACTGCCATGGTCTCGACTACCGGGGTGACTGGACCGGCGTGTCCTGCTACCAGTGCCACCTCGGCGGCCCCAGCGGCCATCCCGATCGCTACTGGCGACCGTCCGTGCACGGTCAGGATGCCGGTGACGACCCGACAC
>JAUUZX010000095.1 GCA_030592025.1 bacterium
GAACGGCCTCGACCTGGGCGTCTCCTGGCGGGGGCTCTTCGACGACAGCCGCCAGACGATCGACACGCTCCATGCCGACGGGTCCCTCAAGTCCCGCATCATGGCCGACCTCGATCGCTACTTCCTCAAGGACCCGGACCTGGTGACGGCCCTGGAGCGCCAGCGGGGCGTCGGCCGCAAGCTCTTCCTCCTGACCAACTCGGAGGTGGACTACACGGCGGCGGTGATGAATCATCTCGTGGGGGGGAAGCCGGGATCCTTGGAGGATCTTTTCGACCTGATCATCTGCGAGGCGCGCAAGCCCGGCTACTTCGTGGCCTGCGGGCCGGGGAAGCCGGTGGGGCGGGGGAGCGACCCCCTCATGCCCAACCGGCAGGGGCAGTGCTTCTCCGGCGGCGACGCCTTCTTCCTCGAGAAGACCCTCGGTCACCAGGGCGACGGGATCCTCTACTTCGGCGACCACACCTTCGGCGACATCCTGCGCAGCAAGAAGAGCGTCGGTTGGCGCACGGCCATGATCGTGCCCGAGGTGTCCGAGGAGGCCGCCGCCCTCTGGCCCCTGCGGCAGGTCCAGCGCGAACTGCTCACCGTTGAGGACCTCCTGGAGGACCTCGTCCTGGAGCGGGATCACCTGGTGGCCATGGCCCCCGATGACACGCAACGCATTGCCGACCTGGAGCGCTTGCTGGGGGAGGCCCTGGGCCGCCGCGCCCGCCTCCAGCGCCAGGTGCGCGCCGCCCTCAACCCCCACTGGGAGTCGGTGTTCCGTGAAGGTCGCGCCGCCAGTCGTTTCGGGCGGCAGATCATGGAATTCTCTTGTATCTATACTGCTCGGGTGAGTAACCTCGTGCACTACCCGACAGACAAGTTTTTCGCCCGGCCGTTGGAGATTCTGCCCCACGACCGGTGGGTCCTGCTGGATCGTTGACCTGGGGGGACCGCCCTCCGAACCCGTCGGAAAGGGAGAAAATGATGCTTGGTTCGAAGACCGTGCTCGTGGTCGGAACCGGGACCATCGGGGAACCGCTGATCGGTCTCCTCTGCAATTTCAAGGCTCAGCTGGGGATCGACGAGGTGCTTTTCCACAAGCGCACGCCCTTGCTGACGGACCGTTCCAAGGTGCAGAACCTGCTGCGCCGGGGCGCCCGTCTCGTCACGGACAAGGATCGGGTGGCCGGCTTCGAGGCCATGGATCTCAAGATAGAAATGACCACCGAGGATGCCCTCGAGCGCGCCCGCGTCGTGGTGGATTGCACGCCCTCGGGCAACGCCATGAAGGACCGCTGGTACGAGAAGTACGAGGACTCGACCGACCTCTTCATCGCACAGGGCAGCGAGTTCGGTTTCGGCAAGCAGTACGCCCGCGGCATCAACGACGAGGTGCTGGTGACCGGCGAGGACAAGTACCTGCAGGTGGTCAGTTGCAACACCCACAACCTGTCGGTGCTCATCAAGATGTTCGGGCTGGCCGACGAGGGGCCGGACAACCTGGTCTCGGGGCGCTTCATCTGCATGCGGCGCACCAACGACATCAGCCAGGACTCGAGCTTCGTGCCCAGTCCCCAGGTGGGCGGTCACAAGGACGCGCGCTTCGGCACGCACCACGCCCGCGACGCCTGGCATCTCTACCAGACCAAGGGTGACCAGTACGACCTGAACCTCTTCAGCTCCGCGGTCAAGCTCAACACCCAGCTCATGCACGTGATCCACTTCTCCATGAAGGTGAAGAAGCCGGTGACCCGCGAAGAGATGATCGAGCGCGTGGTGGCCGACGACCGGGTGGCCCTGACCTACAAGACCACGGCCAACAGCGTGTTCTCCTTCGGTCGCGACCACGGCTTCTGCGGCCGGATCCTCAACCAGTCGGTCATCCCGGTGGACGTCATGCACGTCAGCCCGGACGGGACGGAGATCACCGGCTACTGCTTCACGCCCCAGGACGGCAACAGCCTCCTGAGTTCGGTGGCGGCCACCGTGTGGGGATTGTACCCGGAGACCTACGACAAGATTGTCCAGTGCCTGCGGCCCTACTTCTTCCAGGAAGTCTGATCGTTGCTGACGGCCTCGACGAAGCAGCCCCGCCGCAATCGCGGCGGGGCTGCTTCATTTCCGGGGTCCGCGGTGGGTGTCAGGAACGAACCGCGAGCTCGTCGACCAGCGCCCTGAGCTCGGGGACACGCTCACGGGCCGGGTAGTCCGGATCGGACCTCTCGGCGCACCACTCGAACTTCTTGAGCACCTGGCTGGCGGTGGTCGCCTGGCCGGTCTCCACGTAGCAGCGGATGGCCAGGTCCAGCACGTTGAAGAAACGGGCGTTCACGGCCATGACCGGCTCGAGCACCGCCAAGGCCTCGGCGGGCTGCCCCGCGGTGTGCAGGGCCGCCGCGCAGCGGTAGCGCTGGAAGATCTGATCGTGCATCGGGGTGTCCGCGATCTGTTCCAGGACATTGCGCCACACCCGAACGGCGGTTCCTGTCTCGCCGGCCACGTCCGCCACCATGGCGTCGTAGAGGCGGGCCATGCCGTCGATGCCCTTCCGGTACCGGAGAGAGGCGGCGTAGTACTCGGAACCCCGCCAACCGGCGATGCACGAGTCCATGACCGCCTGCCCCGCCTGGAATTCCTTGGCGTGGGCCAGACGGATCCCCCGGTAGAAGCAACTCATCTGGCTCTTGGGATGGTTGGTGACGTAGGCCGCGGTCAGGCGGTTCAACTCCTCGGCGTTACCGGCAAACAGGTACATGTTGATGACGTCCTGGTCCACCCGCAGGGCCAGGTTCGTGTCGGTGACCTTGGCGCGCACGCCCTCGAGGATCTGCTGACCCTTGACCATTTGCCCGCGCAGCAGGTGAATCTTGCCGAGGGCGACCAGGGAGTAGTAGAAGTTCGGCTGCATCTTGACGGCCTGGATGTACTCGGCCTCGGCGTCTTCGTAACGACCGATGGCCATGTACACCTCGCCCAGGGAGTCGTGGGGGTTCGCCAGATCCGGGGCCAGGAAGGCGTATTTCTGCATGTGCTCGATGGCCAGTTCGTAGTCGCCGTTCTTCAGGGCGCCATAGCCGAGCATGTTGTAGCTGTCGGTGTAGTTGGGGTCGACGTCGATGACGTCCTGCCAGCGGCGCTGCTGGAGCTCGTAGTCCTCCAGGTCGTCGTAGGCCATGCGGGCCTTGGCCACCAACAGGTAGATGTTGCGCGGCTTCTCACGCTCCATGCGGGCGGTGAGCGAATCCCGGTACGAGGCGTAACGGGATTCATGGGACCGGGACAGACGGAAGGCGGCCACGAGGCGGCGATCGTCGTCCTGGAGCAGCGCCGTCAAGCTGTCGGCCCGGGCTACCTCGCGCTCCGTCTCCTTGTTGCGGCCCAGATTGGCCAAGGCCCGGATGCGCGCGATCGAGGCCTCGGCAAGGGTGGGGTCGAGCTCGAGGGCGCGGTCGAGTTTGTCGATCGCCGACTGCCAACGGAAGCTGTGCAGGTCGGCGACCCCCTCCTCGGACAGTTCCAGGGCCTCGGGGCTTGCCGACGTCGCGTTGCCGCCGCCATCGCCGTCGCTCAGAACGACGCCGAGGCCGATGAGGGCGACCGCGACGACGATGACCATCAGGATCCACTTCAAGCTGTTGCCTCCCAAAGCATGGGCACATGGCGGATCGACGCAGAAACGGGAAGGGAGACGCCGCCTCCCAGCCCCACTACGTGCCGTGGACGCCGGTTGTTGCACCCCGAAACACTGTTTTCCTGCTTCATGCCAGCCGCCCGGCCTCGGCCACGGCGGGTTCGTCCACCATGGCGATCTTGAGGCCGATCATGGTGATGTCGTCGTCGGCGTCCCGGCGCCCGGAAAAAGCGTGCAGCCGGTCGCCGATGGTGTCGAAAATCGCGTTCACACCGGCGTTCCGTTCCTCGCGCAGCAGGTCATTCAGGCGGTCCTCGCCGAAGTCCTCGTCGCCGTCGAGGCCTTTGGTCTCGGTGAGCCCGTCCGTGTACATGAAGAGGAGGTCCCCCGGGTCGAGTTGGACGACGCCCTCGTTGTACGTGCCGAAGTCGAAGGCGCCCAGGGGCAGGCCGCCCTCGGTGAGCAACTCGACCTGCCCGTCGGCGCGGACCACCACGGGCGCGTTGTGGCCGCCGGAGCTGTAGCGCAACGTCCGGGTCCGGGGCTCGAAGAGCGCGAGGAAGAGGGTCGCGAAATGCTGGGGGTCGGTGCTGGCGTGGATCTGCCGATTGATGCGCTCGAGCACGAGCGCGGGGGAGTCGCAGTGGTCGCACTGGGCGCGCAGCGCGGCCTGGATGTTGGAGGCCAGGATCGACGCGGGCATGCCCTTGCCGCAGACGTCCGCGATGACGATGCCGAACTGACCGTCTTCGCGTTCGATGATGTCGTAGTAGTCGCCGCTGACCTGGGTGCAGGAGATGTTCACGGCCTCGATCTCGATGCCGGCGAGGTCGGGCAGGGCGCGGGGCAGCAGCCGTGCCTGGATCTGCCGCGCCATGGCCATTTCCTCTTCCAACTTCTGCTTGGCCACCTCCTCCTCGTACAGGCGCGAGTTCTCGACCTGGAGGGCGACCTGGCCCGCCACGATGTTCAGGAGCTGGAGTTCGTGGACCTCGTAGTCGTCGTCGTTGCCCCGGGGCGGCAGGGCGACGATGCCCACCAGACGACCCTGGGTGATCATGGGGACCAGGAGCTGCACGCCCAGATCCTCGAGCATGGCGTGCTCCTGCGCCTGGGCCTTGAGCTCGGCCTGCTCGCGGGTGATGGTCTGGCGCCTTTCCAGCTCGCGCATGTCCCCGGCGTCGGCCCACACCGGTTCGCCGCGATCCTCGAGCACCGCGGAGAGGGCGGGCAGCCGCAGGCCTTTGGGGTAGGTGCGCCGCGGCGCGTCGTGGGGGAGCGCGCCCTCGGGAGCGTTCACCGCCGCCGCCAGGAAGAGGGTGTCTTTCTCGGGGTCGCCGCCCACGAGATAGACCGCCATGCCCTGCAGGCCCAACACCTCGATCAGCCGGCTCCCCACCTTCTGGAGCAGGGCTTCCCGCTGGATGAGGCGGGGGATCTCCTTGCTGAATTCCTCCAGCAGGCTCGCCATGTCGTCCCGCGAGCGGAAGAACCCCCGGTCGAGGCTGTGCTGGAGACGCGCGCGCAGGGGCCACAGGGCCGCGGCCACACCCAACGTCGCGCCGGCGGCGATGAGGGGGCTCGCGCCGGGCATGAAGGCCAGCAGGCGTCCGCCGAGCCACCAGGCTCCGACCAGGTAGATGACCCAAGCCCCGCCCGAGAGCAGGGCGTAGGCGAGGTTCCGCTTGAGCAGCAGATCGATCTGGAGCACCCGGTAGCGCGCCACGCAGTAGCCGAAGCTGATGGGGATCATGACCAGGGGCACGGCGCCCAGTCGGGTCAGGCCCGTGCGGAAGGACAGTTCCTCCATGCCGATCTTCACGATCAGGAAGGGCACCACGCCGGCCAGGGTGCCCAGGGTGAGGATGCGCACGCGCTGGCGCATGAGGGGGTCGCGGTAGCTGAAGTAGCTGTGCAACAGGGCGGCCAGACCCAGCACGTAGTAGAGCCCCAGGAGGATCCAGGAACCGGCGTCGATCTTCGCGCCCTCGCTCCCGACGGCCTGGTCCACCGTGAACCGCAGGTAGAACATGGTGGGCAGGAGGTACAGCAAGGGCGCCAGGAAGGGGTGCTGGGTGAGCTTCAGTTTCTTGGTGGGGAACACCAGGAAGAAGTGCAGGAAAATGGCCGGCAGCATGAAGCGCGCGAAGGCCCCGATGTTCTGGGTGATGAGCGCCCCCAGGAAGTACGTGGCCTGCTGCAGGTTCGTCATGAAGTAGAGCCCGAAGGCCAGGCACATCATGAAGAACAGGCCCACCGCGTGGTCGTTGCCGCTGCGGACGTACACGCCGAAGCCGATGATGAGGTAGACCGCCGCCAGCAGGACGTTGACCACGTAGTCCTGCATGTCGACCCGGGTGGATCGCAGGGGGACCTCGAGGGTGATCTGCCGGCCGTCCCGACGCACGAGGTAGTCCACGGAGTGGCCCGGGGTGTGGCGTCGCAACTCCTCGGCGGCCTTCTGGGGCGACGGCATGATGCGGTGGTTGATGCCCAGGATGCGGTCGCCCCGGCGAAGGGGGGTGGGGGCCGCGTTGCCCGAGGGCAGGACGTCGAGGACCTCGAGGCTGGGACGGCCCAGGGACCAGACGGTGCCGTCGCTCGGTCGGGTGCGGGTCGCGTCCCATCCGCAGAACAGGATGGCGGCCGCCACCACCGCGCCCACTGCCAAGTGGGCGCCGCGCGAAGTGAGCAGTCGGAAGACCCGCGAGAACGGGTTCGTGTTCTGCTGTTCGGGCGGCATGGTGCTCCATGCTC
>JAUUZX010000175.1 GCA_030592025.1 bacterium
GCGTGCACGCCCATGATTGAGTGGCCGCGGGCGTCGGTGAGGGTGTTGATGTCCGCCCTGCCCGCCCGCGTGAAAACCACACCCGCAAATTCCGGGGACCCTGCACCCGTCCGCAGGTTGTTCAGCATGGCCAACTGACGGACTCCGTACTTCATCTCCAGGTCCACGAGGGCCGCCGGATTGGTGAGGACGAAGTCGACGGTGCTGTCCTCCACGGCCGTCCGCATTTCGTCGAAGCCGACCAGGGGAACAACCTCGAACGCGTAGCCGGGGACAGCCTGGCTGAGCGCGTCAGCGGTCGGCCCCCACTTCGCCCTCGCCACCTCCACCCCGCTGTGGGCGCGCACGGCAATGCGGACTGACTTGTTCGAGGGGGATGGGCTCGCGGGCACCAGGCCGCCCCAGGCCACAAACAGGAGGGCCAGAATGAAAGCGAGGTGCCGAGGGAGGATTCGGGGCGAGGAGCAAATATTGGAGGACCGTCTCATGGACTGTTCGTCCCTTCTAACCGTTGATGCGAAGGGTGGTCACGCTGGTGGCATGGCCCTCCGAGCCATCACCGCGGATTTTCCCCCACGGCGTCCTCCAAGTCAATCGGCACGCCCATCACTCGCCGGACTTGTCGTGGGCGATCGCCCTCCCCGCAGTCCCTACTCCGGCAATCCGTCGAAGAAGTCCACGATTCCTGTTTCCAGATCGTACCCGGCCCCCACGACCAGGAGGCCGTCGCCCTTGATCTGCCGGGCGAGGACCTGCGACTCCAAGCGCAGACAATCCGCGGCCATGCGGGTATTCGCCCGCACTGCACGCTCCACCAGCGTGTCCCGGTCCCCTGGAGGGACCGTCGCCAACACCTCCGCCACCGCCGGCCGGATACGGTCCATGATCGACGCCAGATAGGGCGACCCGCCTTCCGCTGCCTCCCCCGGTGCATCCAGGGTGGCCACGACCGCCCCGCACAGGGAGTGGCCCAGGACCACGATAAGCCGCGCACCCAGCTTCTGCACCGCGAACTCGATGCTCCCGATCTCCGCAGGGCCCGCGACGTTGCCAGCCACGCGAACCACGAACAGGTCACCCGCGCCCTGGTCGAAGATGAACTCCGGCGGCACCCGCGAGTCCGCGCATCCGAGGACGACCGCGAACGGCTCCTGGCCGGCGACCATCTCGCGCCGACGGGCCGCGGTGGTGGATGCGCTGGCAACGCGGGCGTCCGTCACCCAGCGGCCATTCCCTTCCCGCAATCGTTCAAGGGCCGCCTTTGCCGAAATCAGGGGCTCTTCCTTCTCGTTGGGTTCGGTTGTCACTTCAGGACAGCAACGCGACGCTCTTGACCTGCGCGTGCACTTCCTTGCCGGGCCCCAGATCGAGCAGGGACGCCGACCTCCGCGTGACCCGCGACAGCATGGGCACCCCCCCCACGGCCAGGCGCACCATCACCTGGGCGTCGCCGGCGGGCACGACCTCCTCGACCGTCGCGGAAAAGATGTTCAGGATGCTGGTCCCCGACTGGTGCTCCAAGGTCAGGCTGACATCCCGCGCGGCCACCCGCAACCTGACCCGGTGGCCAACCGCGAGGGACCTCCGCGCCACGGAGAAGCTGCCGCCCGGAAAGTCGAGATGGGTCAGGTCGAAGTCCTCGTCATGGCCCACCACCGTGGCCTGGATGAGCGCCCCGGCCTCGTCGTCGCAGGCCAGGGGCAGATCGAGGCGGGTCAACATCTCACCGATGGGATCCGCGGCCCTGACCCGCCCGGCCTCGAGCAGAACCAGGTGATCCGCCAGTCGCGCCACCTCATCCGGCGAGTGGCTGACGAACAGCATCGGGATGTCCAATTCGTCGTGCAGCGACTCGAGGTAGGGCATGATCTCCTGCTTGCGCTGCAGGTCCAGCGACGACAGGGGTTCGTCCATCAACAGCAGCCGCGGGCTCACGGCCAGGGCGCGGGCGATGGCCACCCGCTGCCGCTCGCCACCCGAAAGCCGGTCGACGCCGCGCTCCAGCAGGGGCCCGATACCCAGCAACTCGATGGCCCGGTCCATGGAGATCCTACCCTCGGCTTCCGGCACCCGGCGAGCGCCATACTCGAGATTGCGCCGCACGTTCAGGTGCTCGAACAGGCTGGCCTCCTGAAAGACGTAGCCCAGGGGGCGTCGATGGGGCGGCACGAAGTGCTTGCCGTCCTGCCACACCTGGCCGCCCACCTGAAGGAACCCGTCACGGCACCTCTCCAGTCCGGCGATGGCCCGCAGCAGGGTGGTCTTGCCGCAACCCGACGGACCGAAGACGGCGGTCACGCCCCTGGCCGGGATCTCGAGATCCACATCGAGGACGAAGTCCCGTCGGTCGATCCGGAAACGGGCCTCGATGGTCATGGCTTCCCCACCGAGAAGCGGCCATTGAAGGCGTACACCACCATGAGCATCAGGAACGAGAGCAGCAGCAGGCCCCCGGACAGCCAGTGGGCGTGGCCGTACTCGAGCATCTCCACGTGGTCGTAGATGGCGATGGACAGCACCTGGGTCCGGCCGGGGATGTTGCCGCCGATCATCAGCACCACGCCGAACTCCCCCACCGTGTGGGCAAAGCCCAAAACAGTGGCCGTAAGGAAGCCCGGGCGGGCCAGGGGCACGGCGACGGTGAAGAACCGGTCCAGGGGTGACGCGCGCAGGGTCGCCGCCACCTCCAGCGGTCGCTGCCCCACCGCCTTGAACGCGTCCTGCAGGGGCTGCACCACGAAGGGCATCGAGTAGAAGACCGAGCCGATGACCAGGCCGGCGAAGGAGAAGGCCAACGGTGGCAGGCCCAGCCAGTCCATCAGGTTCCCCACGGGGCCGCGGGGCCCGAGGGCCACCAACAGGTAAAAACCCAGAACCGTGGGGGGCAGCACCCGCGGCAGGGCGACCACCGCCTCCAGCAGGAACTTGAACCGCCAGCGGGTACGCGCCAACCACCAGGCCAGCGGCGTGCCCAACGACAGGAGGATCAAGGTGGTGACCGCCGCCAGCTTCAGGGTGATCGCGAGGGCGGAGAGATCGGTTTCACTGAACATGATGACGTATGGTATCCGTAGTCGCGGATGATTTCCAGAGCCGCGTCACTTCCCATGAAAGACAGCAGATCACGGGCCGTGTCCTTGTCCGCCAGCAGCACCGCCTGTTGTTCGAGGGGTTCGTGAAGCTCCGGCGGCACGTCCCACCAGGAACCTTCCCGCGGACGGCCGGGCCGCACCACCTGGGAACGCGCCACGAAACCCAGTTCGGCGTTGCCGCTGCGGACGAACTGGAAGGTCTGCCCGATGTTCTCCCCCCGCACGATACGCCCGGCGAGTTCCTCCCACAGCCCCCGCGCCCGCAGAACTTCCCGGGCCGCGGCGCCATAGGGGGCGAGCCCGGGATTCGCCACGGCCAGGTGACGGAACCCTCCCTGGGCCAGCACGTCGCCCCCCGCGTCGACCAACCCGGGATCGGGGCTCCACAGGACGAGCTGCCCCACGGCGTAGGTGAACCGGCTACCAGGCCGGGCCATCCCGTCCTGCTCGAGCAGCGCCGGCCGGTGGGCATCGGCCGCGAGGAAGACATCGAACGGCGCGCCGTTGACGATCTGCGCGTAGATCCTGCCCGTGGACCCGAAAATCAGCGTCACTTGGTGCCCCGTGTCCGCCTCGAATCGTCCGGCGATGACCGTCATGGCCTCGGCAAAATTACTCGCCACCGCCACACGGATTTCCTCGGCCCGCGCGGGACGGGCCGCCGGCAACGCGGCGACCGCCATGAGCAGCAAGGCGGGCAGCAGGGTGAGCAGCAAGCGTTTCATAAGCACCCACGACCTCGATTCCAGGATCCGGAGCACGACCGCACGCATCCTGCCAAACCCGCCGGTGGGCGTCAATGGAACCCGGCGGGCCATCGACGCTCGAAGCTGTTCGTCAGCCCCGGGAATTGGTATGTTCCCCGCCGACCTTCACGCTCGATCCCGACCAACGGATGAGGATGTCATGGGAAACCCCCTGGGAGACTACTGGAAGATCTATCGCGACGGTTCAGCCATGGGGCGCCGGCACTTCAACGGTGCCGGCATCGCCTGCGCCGGACTGAAGCGGAGCGTGGGCTTCGTCATCCAGCCCGTGGAGAACTGGTCGCGGTACCCGGAGCTGAACACCGTCCTGGATCTGCTCCGGGACATCGGCGAGAACGAGCGCGTCCTGGATCTGGGCTCCCCCAAGATGCTGGGGCTCCTGCTGGCCCAGCGCCACGCCGCCGCCTTCCGCCTGACCGACCTGTGGGAAACGGCGGTCGACGAGGTCCGGGAACTGGTCCGCAGCAACCGGGACCGGCTGTCCGGCACGGTCGAACTGGCTACCGCCGACCTGACCGACCTGGCCGACCACGGGGACGGCGAGTTCGACTGGGTCTACTCCATCTCGGTCATCGAACACATCGAGGACCTCGAGGCGGTGCGCACCGGCCTGCGGGAAATGGCCCGGGTGCTCAAGCCCGGCGGCCAGGCGGTGGTCTCGGTGCCCGTGGCGCCGGTGTACCGCGCGGAATTCCACGCCCGATCCGTGTACGGCAAGGGGGACGATCAGACCGAGGTCTTCTTCTCCCACTACTTCGACCGCACCACCCTGGCCTCGGTCCTCGCGTCCGTACCGCAGCTGCGCCTCTCCCGTCTGCACTACTCCCGCTGGCACGACGGCAAGCCCCTCCTGCGGGTCTGGACCCGGGTGCCCCAGAGGATCCGCGGCCTCCTCGGCCTCGTGAACCTCTTCATCGCCCCCTCGGGCGCGACGGTGACCGAGGAGCCGTGGGACAACCTGCGGATCGACGGGAGCGGCGATGTGATCATGCGCTTCGAACGGATCTGAAAAACCGTCGGGAACAAAAAAACACCCCCGGGAAACCCCGGGGGTATCAGGTCGAAGAACGCGACTATCCGGTCACGACCTTGGCCTTGTAGCCGTACTGGATGATCTCCCAGACAGGCTCGTTCTGCAGCTTGCGGAAGACCATCTCCACTTCCGTGCCGATGGTCACCTCGTCGGGCGGGGCCTCGCAGACCATGCAGGTCAGCCTCACGCCGTTCTCCAGCTCCACCAC
>JAUUZX010000405.1 GCA_030592025.1 bacterium
CGGCCACCGTGTACCCCAGCAGCGCCAGGACATTGTCCGAAACGAACTCCACCGGCCACCCCTCCCTGTTCTGCCAAAGGAAGGTCACAGCCGGGCTCTTGTTGATCACCTCGAACGCGTCCTTCAGCCTCTTCTCGGTCTGAAGGCGCTCGGTGATGTCCTCGCCGGAGCTGATGGTGCCGGTAATAACACCATCGGGGCCTCTTGTGATGGCGTTGTTCCACGCGATGACCCGCTCGCTGCCGTCCTTCTTCAGGATCGAGTTCTCGTAGTAGTCGGACGCCTCGATCTCGCCCTTCATCAGGCGGCTGTAGAGTTCCAGGACGACCGTCCGGTCCCTAGCCGGGAGGCACGTCGTGAACCAGTTCCGGCCAATGAGTTCCTCACGGCCGTAGCCGAGTATTTCCAATCCGTTGTCATTGACCGCCGCGACACAACCTCTGTGGTCCAGGGACAGGAACAGGACCCCCGGCAGGTCGATGTACTGCTGGAATCGACGCTCACTCTCGGCGAGCAACGCTTCCACGCACCCTGGCCGTTCTGCTGCGCGGTCCGGATCGTCTGCCATACAAGCCCCGATCAAGCCTGGAGAGAAAGCAAATAGCTCCCACCGGCCAAGGCTATCCCACCGGTGCGTGTCCAGGCAACGGCAATTCTTCGGCTGGATCGAGGACACCTGGGATCCGATGTCGGCATCCCTGTGGCGAGACGCGCTATCTCGTCATATGTTGACTAAAATACTCTTTTATCGACCCAATGTGCAGGAAACGCCACCGACCAAGGGAGGGAGGTGAGGTGGCCATGCCGATCCAGTTGATGTTGCCGGCGTTCTACCCGCCGGACCAGGAAGCCACCGACGCCTACTTCGAGACCATCCGCAAGACCAACGCATCCTACCCGGACGCCGGGCGCATCGATGAGATCTACGGATCGTTCCCCTTTTACCGGCACGCCAGTGGACGGCGAAATCCCTCCCTGCCCGACATTGATCGCGACGGCGCGCGGACCTACGTGACCCGGTTGCGCGACGACCTGGGCATCGACTTCCGCTACGTCTTCAACTCCGGTTGCCTGGGAGCGTGGGAATTCTCGCCCGCCGAAAGGGAGCACGTCCTCGCCACCATCACCGACGTGGTCGAGGAACTGGGAATCACCAGGCTCGTCATCTGCAACACGAACCTCATCGAGGTCGTGGCCCGGCGCTGGCCCCAGGTCGAGATCTCGGTCTCCACCATCAACGACGTGACCACAGTGGCCGGCGCAGCGCGCTTCGCCGACCTGGGCGTCCGGCGGGTGGTGGTGTCCAAAACCCGCCAGCGCGACTTCGCCTTCCTGCGCGCGTTGCACGAACAGACCGACCTGGAGGTCGAGATCATGCTGAACCAGGGTTGCCCCATCGTGCAGCCCTTCTGCCGGGACCACTACAATTTCCTGTCCCACATCGGCAAGTCCGAGACCGACGAGCCGGACATCTACTTCTCCCGCTGCCTCATCGAGAAGTACGACGACCCCACGACCTGGCTCAAGACAAGCATCGTCCGGCCGGAGGACCTGGGCGCCTACACGAAGTTCGGGTCCGAGCGCACCTGGGGAAAGATCGTCGGCCGCGAGCGGGCGCGCCTCGCCCCGGCCACGGCCGCGGTGTACCTGGCCGGCGAGTACGACGGCAACCTCCTCGCTCTGGTGGGCAACCTCGACCCCGAGGCGGACGAAACCGTCCATTGG
Source organism: bacterium (assembly GCA_030592025.1). The sequence goes on from JAUUZX010000405.1 coordinate 1,726, forward strand.
GTGGACAACCAGGCCCTCGACGGTTTCCTCGACTTCTGGATCGAGGGCCGCTGCGACTGGGACTGCGCCAACTGCGACTGGTGCGCGAGCTACGCCCTCACCGCCGTCCGGGTCGCGGACGAAACCCGACTCGCCGAGCGACGCGCTCATCACGCGGGGAACGTGCAGATCCTCGGCGACATCATAGAAACGTGAGGGGCGAGGCGACGGCCCTTGCCTATTGGCGAGAATTAAGATAAGATATCTCCGATATAGAAAAATGAACTCCGTTTTTCTGAATTCACTCATGCTGGGGGCGAACTGATGGCTGATTACAAGTCGGTGTTGAGCGACGAAATGCTGAAGGGTTGCGCCGAACGCTCAGGAACCTACGACAAGGAGAACAGCTTCTTCTTCGAGGATTTCGAGCAGTTGAAGGACGCCGGTTACCTCACCGGCCCCATCCCCACGGAATTCGGCGGCGCCGGGCTCAGCCTGCTGCAGTCCTGCCGTGAGCAGCGCAAGCTGGCCTACCACGCGCCGGCCACGGCGCTGGCCCTCAACATGCATCTGTACTGGTTGGGCGTGGCCGCGGACCTGTGGCGAGGCGGGGACAAGTCCATGGAGTGGTTGCTCAAGCAGGGAGCAAAAGGGGAGATCTTCGCCGCCGCCCATTCGGAGCGCGGCAACGACCTGCCCCTGTTCCTGTCCACCACCAAGGCCACCCGGGTCGACGGCGGGTTCCGGTTCACGGGGCACAAGATGTTCGGCAGCCTGACGCCGGTCTGGACCATGCTGGGCATGCACGGCATGGACACCGACCATCCGGACGGGCCGCGGATCATCCACGCCTTCATGCCCCGGGACACCGCAGGGTACGAGATCAAGGAAACCTGGGATGTCATGGGCATGCGGGCGACGCGCAGCGATGACACGATCCTGGAGGACGTCTTCATCCCCGACGAATTCATCGTCGATATCGTCCCGGCCGGCCAGGGCGACCCCTTCGTGCTCTCGGTCTTTGCCTGGGCGCTGCTCGGCTTCGGCTCCGTCTACTGTGGGGTGGCGAAACGGGCCATCGATCTCGTGCTGCCCATCGTGCAGGGCAAGACCTCCCTGGGCCTGACGCGGCCGATGTCCTACCACCCCGAGGTCCAGCATTCCGTTGCCGAAATGATGCTGGGTTACCAGACCATGAACCCCGTCCTGGACCACACGGCCTCCGAGTGGGGCGCAGGCGTGGATCACGGCCACGATTGGCCTGCCAAGATCGTCGGCGCCAAGTACCACTGCGTCGAAGCCTGCTGGAAGGTCGTCGACACCGCCATGGACGTGTCCGGCGGCAACGGCATGTTCAAGTCCAGCGAGCTGGAGAGACTGTTCCGGGACG
>JAUUZX010000197.1 GCA_030592025.1 bacterium
CGAACTGCGGACGATCAGGGGCACGTCGCCGAAGAAATCCAGCGCCCGGGTCAGGCCCGTGACCACCTCGGGCGGAAACGTGCTGGCCCGGAAGAGGCGGATCAGGTTGGGGTACTCCCGCCGAACCTGGGTGATCTCTTTGAACTTCTGCTCCATGACCTCTTCGAGGTCGTTGATCCTGATGAAGTCCATGATGGCGTCCGAGGCGATGTACCAGGTGCGGGGGGTCTTGACCTCCGCCAGGCCCCTTTGCGCCGCATCCGGCGTCTCCAGGATCCACTTGGCCAGGAGCAGGCCGGCGGCCTTGCCCCCCAGCTTGCCCATGCATCCGCTGGTCATGATGACGCGGTCGAGCAGGTCGTGGAAGTCGGTGATCCGCGCCACTTCCTTCGCCACGGTGATGTAGTCGAGCTGCTCGGTCAGGAAACGCTGGATGAGGGAGACGCGCAGGCTCTTGAGGGTGCTCGGGGCCAGACCGCTGCGGCCGCGCAGCACGTCGTTGTAGCGACGGATGGCGTCGGCTATTTCCGGCATGGTGCTGCGGGGGTCGCCCAATACGGTGCTGAAGAAGCTGGCCTTGTCCTCCTGAACCCACTTCTGGATGCGCCCGAGGATCTCGTCGTCGCCGAGGTACGCCGCCGCCAGATCGAAGGGCCGCTCCTCCATGGGGAAGGACTGCTCGAGATGCTCCAGGGGGCCGGGCATGTTGGGGCGGGTGGCGTCGGCGGCGGTATCGTCGGCCTCGTCCAGCAGGCGTTGGGCCTCGGGCAGGCCGATCGAACAGAGGTGGTTGAGCATCTTGCGCGCCACCCGCAGGTACTGGGACCGGCGGGTGGTGCGCATCTTTTCCAGTTTGGTCCGCCAGGCGGGGATGCTCCCGGTCTCCCCGTTGCTGCCGGACCCGGCCCCCACCCTACGCCCAGCCCCGGTCGTGGCAGGCGTCCGCCACGCGGTTGATGGCCACGACGTAGGCGGCGTCACGCATGTACAGCTTGCGGGACCGGGCCAAGGTGCTGATCGACTGGTAGGCCGCGGTCATCTTCTGGTCGAGCTTCGTCAGGACCTCTTCCTTCTCCCAGAAGTAGTTCATGTTGCACTGGACCTGCTCGAAGTAGCTGCAGGTCACGCCGCCGGCGTTGGCCAGGAAATCGGGGATCACGAACACGCCCCGCTTCTCGAGTTCGGCGTCGGCCTCGGGGGTGGTCGGGCCGTTGGCGCCCTCGGCGATGATCTTCACCCGGGCGTCGATGCGCCCGACGTTCTCGCCGGTGATCTGGTTCTCCAGGGCGCAGGGCAGGAGGATATCGACCTCGCGATCGAGCCAGTCGTCGCCGGGCAGGACCTCGTAGCCCTTGGCCCGCGCCTGCTCCTTGTCAATGCCGCCGAAGCGGTTCGTGATGCCACGCAGTTCATCCAGGTCGACCCCGTCGGCCTTGTGGAAGGCGTAGGTGGTCTGGTCCTCCTGATCCCAACTCGACACGCACACGACCTGGCCCCCGAGACGGTGGTAGAGCTCGATGGCGAACTGGGCCACGTTGCCGAAGCCCTGCACGCTGCAGGTGGTCGCCGCCGGGTCGAGGTCCAGCTCGGCCAGGGCCTCGCGCAGGCAATAGACGACGCCGTAGCCCGTGGCCTCGGTGCGCCCCAGGGAGCCGCCCATCCCCACGGGTTTGCCCGTGATCATGCCCGGGTAATGCCCACCGGCGATGTGCTCGTACTCGTCCATCATCCACAGCATGTGCTGGGGGCTGGTCATGACATCGGGGGCGGGCACGTCGGACACCGGCCCGATGTTGCGGGCAAGCTGGCGCACCCAGCCACGGCAGATCCGTTCCTGCTCGTGGGCGCTGAGATCATGGGGATCGCAGATGACGCCACCCTTGCCCCCGCCCAGGGGGATGTCGGCGACGGCGCATTTCCAGGTCATCCACATGGAGAGGGCGCGCACGGTGTCGGCGGTCTCCTGGGGGTGGAAACGGATGCCGCCCTTGCAGGGGCCACGCGCATCGTTGTGCTGCACCCGGTAGCCCTGGAAGACCTTCACGCTGCCGTCGTCCATGCGCACGGGGATGGTGAAGTGGAACTCGCGCATGGGGGTGCGCAGCAACTCTCGCGTGCCCGCCTCGAGGCCGATGAGATCGGCGATCTTGTCGAACTGGGCGCGCGCCATGGCGAAGGGGTTGAAGGAAGGATCGTGAGCCATGCCGCTTCTCCTGGGTCGTCGCCGGATACCCCGGCAGTGACAGGCCCCGCTCGCGCCGCGGAACCCCGTTGGCGATCTGCGGCGAACGATGGTCACCGCCCCCCCGGACGGCAAGCCGAAAACGCCGACTCAGTTTCGCCGACAAGACTCATCCGGTTTCGCGCCCTCCGCACCGGGGCGCAGGATCACCCCGTGCCCTGAGCGGCCGTCGATGAACACGGTCAGCGGATCGTCCAACTCTATATGCCGTAGGTACTTTTCAACTTCACGCGACGGTTGGGCGTCGAGCCAGTCCCAATCCAGCCGGCTGGTGCCCCGCTCCTTGTTCACGGTCAGGTACCCGACCTGGAAGCTCGTCAGGTTCTGAAAAAAGTGCGAGCCCTGGCTGGGGGTCACCTTGAAGTCCTCCAGGTCGGTCTCGACGATGATCCGCGCGCCGGAGATCTGCTCCCAACGAACGGGGATGCCGAGCCAACGGTCCGCCGAACCCCAGCGGCCCGGACCAATGAGCAGGTAGGGCCGGGCGCGGTCGACGAACTCCACGTTCAAGCGGCCGATCTCGGCCGCGATGGCCATGGTCTCGCCCCGGTCGAAGAGATCCCGCGGCACGTACACGATGTCGAGGATGCCGCAGTGGTGGCCGTTGCCGAGGGCGACATCCGTGGCGACGATCGCCTCGTCGTCCGCCATGAGTTCGGGCGGAATATCCGGCGCCTCATAGCCGGCGGCCAGGGGACGGATCTGCAGGAAGCCGAATTCGTGGGGCACGTGGGGATCATTCTGAAGCACGACGGCGAACTCGATCTCCACCTCGGAACTCATGGTCCGACGGCCGACCTCCAGGAGCAACTGGACGATGGCCGCCAGGGGGAAGACATCGGACTTGAGGACGTGGGCGAAGGAAACAAGCCGCGCACCGGGGCGATGGATGCCGTCGTACACCACGTGGTTTTCCGACGAGTACACCGAACCCACGGGGTCCAGGGTGCCGTGGCGTTCGGCGTCCGCCAGGTCGAGGCTCACGAGGTTGAAGGCATCGTCGGCGCCGGGGTAGCGATCCGGGTCGCTCACGTCCAGGGCAAAGAAGGTGCGTTGGCTGTTGTCCAACCAGTCCTGGATGGTGCCGAACTGGGCCAGGATGCCCGGCTGGGCCGGATTGAAACGCAGCGCCTTACCGCCCTCCACGACGGTCCGCCCCAGACCCAACGCGGCGGTCACCACGCCCTCGCCCGGCTCCATGCCCTCGCTGGGGTAGAAGTTGCTCGAGTGGGCCACGCCGGCGAAGTGGGGGTAGTCCACGTCCTCGTAGCGTTTGCCCACCATCTGCTGCACGACGACAGCCATCTTCTCTTCCTCGATGCGGTTGCTCGTCGCCTCGATGTAGCTCTTGGCCGCCCGCGTGTAGGCCGAGGCGTAGATGAGCTTGATGGCGTCGCAGAGCTGGTCCAGCCGCACCCGCAGATCCGGGTGGTTGTTGGGGAGCATGTAGGTGGCGTAGACGCCGGCGAAGGGCTGGAACTGGCTGTCCTCCAGCAGGCTCGACGAGCGCACGGCCAACGGATAGCGCACCTGCTCGAGGAACGTCTCCAGGTCGCCGTAGATGGCCGGCGGCAGCTTCACGTCCAGGAAGAGCTTGCGGATCTCGTCGTCCGCCACGTCGCCCAGGGCCAGGCGGCGCAGATCGCCCTGCCCCATGTACTCGTCAAAGACGTCCGTCCCCACCACGGCCGACGGCGGCACCTGAATGGTCACGCCGGGGAAACGGTCGGTGATGCCGTAGCGATGCAGGACGGAATTCATGAAGGCCAGGCCCCGCCCCTTGCCCCCCAGGGACCCGCCGCCGATGCGCACGAAGTCGTTGGTGAGGTCGAAATTGCGCCGCGAGAAATCGGCCACGACACCACGGTGGGTCTCCATGCGGAAGAGGTCGATGGCCTCGATGAGATGATCCCGCAGGGCCTCGTCGTCCTTGAACTCGGAGACCTTGCGGGGCCGCAGCACCGAAGCCAGCGCGAACTCGGTGCGCGCCCGCAGCCAGTTGGAGAAATGGTCGTTGGCGGCGTGGTGCCGGATCGACTCCACGGGCACCGTGTGCAGCAGCGCCGCGAGGGCCCGCAGGTCGCCGGCACGCCCCACCTCCACCCCGTTCTCCAGGCGGAAGACGAAGTCGCCGAAGCCGAAATTCTCGAGCATGAAACTACGCAGTTCCTGCAGGAGCGTTCGTGAATTCTTGTGGATGAAACCGGCACCCACTTCGCTGGCGACCACGGCCAGGTCCTTGTTCGTCGACTGCAGCACCGTCGGGGTGTGGGGATCGACGTACTTGACCCGCCGGATGAACTCGACGCCGGCGTCGTCCCGCACCTCGCCGTTCCAGGAGAAACGGCCATCGGAGATGACGCCCAACAGGGCACCCTTGTAGGCGCCGTAGAAGTCCCACGCCTCCTCGAAGGTCGTCGCCAGCAGGATCTTGGGCCGCGCCCGCAACCGCAGCAGCCGGTGGCTCATGTTCACGCCCTCGTCCATGAGCGACTGGGTCTGCTCGACGATTTCGGTATAGAGCAGGGGCAGGTACACAGAGTAGAAGCGGACGGAGTCCTCGATCAGCAGGATGCAGCGCACGTCGCCGTA
>JAUUZX010000117.1 GCA_030592025.1 bacterium
CACGAGGGCGCCCTTACCGGCTGTCTTTTGGGCTTCGAGCAGCAGTTTTTGAAGTTCGGGGGTGGCTGTGGGCACATCCTGCCGGGCGACCGTGGGCAGGCTCTGCAGTTCCTGCTCCACCGTCCGGGCGATGAGACCCGGATCGAGCTCGAGGCTGTGCAGGATGTTGGTCGGCAGGCCGGTCTCGACCAGCAGCGCCCACAGGACATGGAGGGGCTCGAGCCCCGGGTGCTGCATATCGTAAGCCTTGGATTGGGCCCCCTGCAGGGTGTCCATGGCGTTGACGGTCAGGTTCTTCATGGGGTCCTCCCCGGTTGGTCGTGGCGCCCGATTCGGCCAGGATCCGGCGCGAGCGGGCTGTACGGGGAGGGCATTGCACGGGGGATGCCAAGGGGGCGGATCATGGGTGAAACAGTCTAACAGACATTTCCATATCCGGTTACATCAACCCAACACGGACAGATATACTGTATACCATCTGCGAGCTACAGCACCGCGACCTGGCTGTCATGCCATTATGACTGCGCGGCGCCATCATGGCAGGTTGGCGTAAGCCCTGTTGACTTAGGTTGTGCCTCTGAAATTGTGTCTGGTCGAATTGAAGCCGAATCCGAGCGCCTATTCGTCAAGCCACTCAGGTAATAGATCAACAATCAGGTCTCGGAAACGGGCAGACACAATTTCAGAGGCACAACCGTTGACTTCCCCGGCGACGCTCTCGGAACAAAGCCCCCTTACGAAAGACGCCCCAACAAGCTAGTATCCGGGACCATCGACATCAGCCCACCCAGACATCCGGGAGCCGATCGGCATGACCATCGAGATCAAGGACCTGGCCAAATCATTCGGCAAGAAAGAGGCGGTCAAGGGGATCACCCTGACGATCCCCAAGGGGTCGTTCTTCGGGTTCCTGGGGCCCAACGGCGCGGGCAAGACCACCACCATCCGCATGGTCACCGGACTCCTGGCCCCCACCGGCGGCGACGCCGTGCTGGACGGGGATTCCATCGTCACGGACGCACTGGCGGCCAAGCGGCACATCGGCGTCGTGCCCGACGACCTGGCCCTCTTCGACCGGTTGTCCATGTGGGAGCACCTGACCATGGTCGGCAGCATCTACGGACTGAGCCGGGACGACACCCTCACCCGGGCCGAGGACCTGCTGAAGATCCTCGGCCTGTGGGAGGATCGCGGCACCTTCGCCGGGGACTCGTCCCACGGGATGCGCAAGAAACTGGCCCTGGCCATGGCCCTGATCCACAACCCGTCCATCCTGTTCCTGGACGAGCCCTTCGAGGGCATCGATCCCCTGGCCGGCAAGGTCCTGCGCCGCCTGCTGCAACAGATGTCCGAGAAGGGCACGACCATCTTCCTGACCTCCCACATCCTCGAGATCATCGAAAAACTGGTGGACCACGTGGCGATCATCGCCGACGGGGAGATCGCCCTGGACTCGCCCCTGGCGGATCTGGTCGCCGGTGGCCGCACCCTGGAAGAGGCCTTCATCGCCGCGGCGGGAGATGCCGCGGGTGACGCGGAAATGGACCTGGCATGGCTGTGAGACCCGTCGCCCTGTCGTTGCTGCCCTACATGCGGAGGGCATGGTGGCGCAAACTGGAGCAGCAGGGCGTCTGGCACGGCGCCAACACCACCATGGTGCTGGGCATGGCGGTCGTCGGCCTGATCGCCGTCATGGTCGGCAGCATCGTCGCCTTCAAGAGCCTGCGCAGCGACGCCACGACCCAGGGCATGATGATCCTGGCCCAATGCCTGAACGCGGCGCTGATGGGCTGGCTCATCGTCCCCATCATGGTGGGCTCGACCACCGCCGAGGGACGGGGCCTGCAGCCCGTGCGCATGGGTCAGTTCCCCCTGGGGATCGGTGACCTGCTGGCCATCGGACTGCTGGGACGCCTGGTCCAGCCGGTGTACTGGATCCTGATCGGGACCTCGCTGTGCGTGATGCTGCCCCTGACCGCGACGCCCCAACCGGCCACCGGCCTGGCCGCCGGCGCGCTGTTCATCATCTTCGCCGCGCTCCTGGCCTGGAGCGTCGAGCTCTTCGGCAGCGCCCTGTTCTCCTCCCGCCACGGGCGCGAGATGATGATGCTCGGCGTGCTCATCCTCACCATGCCCATGCTGGTTCTCATCATCGGCGACTTCGCGCTGGACGACGGTGGCATCACCTTCACCTTCTTCGGCCATACCTGGCTGCTGATCGGTGCCGAGGGGTTGCTGACCAAGGTACGTGTGGTCTCGCCTTCGCTCTGGGTCACGGGTGCGGCGGACGGAAGCGGCGTGCTGCGGGGATTCCTCTTTTTGGGGATAGCCGTGGTTCTGTCCGCCTGGCTGGCCCAGGCCAGCCTCCGGCGCGTGATGCTCCACCCGCCGGCCAGTCTGCGGGGCCGAAGGGGCGCCGGCCAGGCCATCGGATGGCTGCGCGGTCTGCCCATGGAGATGGGCCCCCTGGTCATCAAGGAGATCCGCTACCTCATCCGCACCCTGGATCATCTGATGGGGGTGGGGATGGGCCTGGCGGCGTTGGTGTGGATCCTCATCCGGCCCGAGCACATGATCTTCGTGCTGCCCCTGGCGGCCATGAACATCGTCATGAACGAGGCGGCCATCCCCCTGAACATCTTCGGTCTGGATAGGTCCGGGGCCGATCGCTACCGCCTGCTGCCCTTGTCGGGGCGGCAGGTCCTGCTGACCAAGAACCTGGCCTACTTCGCCCTGGTGGGCATCCACATGATCCCGCTGGTCGTGGCGGGCCTCTTGAAGGGTGGCGGGTTGCTGGCGCTGTGCACGTTGCTGGCCACCGCCGCTGTCTGCCTGGTGACCGCCGTCGGCGGCAACGCGGCCTCGATCAATTCCCCCGCGCCGCGGGCCTTCTTCAACTTCGACTCCAAGGAGCAGGCCGGTGGCGGGTTGTCCCTGTTCCTCGCCGCCCTGGTCTGGGCAGCGCCCACCGTCGTCTTCTTCGCGCTGTATTGGGTGGGGTTGTGGGCGGTGGCCTTCGGCATGTCCTGCCTGCTGGTCGTGGCCTGGTTCATCTACCGGTGGCGGTTGCCCGGCGCAGGACGGTCCTTCGAGGAGTCCGCTGAGACCATGAGGGCGCGGCTGGGTGGAGAGTAGGGAACGCCTCTGGCCGCTACGGCGCGGCGGTCGCACTGGCGAGCAACAAACGACGAACGTTCTTCATGACTTGGCCTCCATGACTTGGCCTCCATGTGCCGCACCTAACAGGGAATCCCGGTAGACCCACATAATCTACCAAGGTTGAACATTCCTTGGCAACAGCCCGGCTACCAGACTACCCCACTCCGGTATCTTCAAGTCTTTTATGACTTTTAGCCACATTCTATATGTGATATAATCATCTCAATTCGCACCCGGAAGAACATCAGGCGTGCCCGTCACGCCGCAGACATCACAGGAGCCTCACCATGCGTCAAGCTACCGCCCTGATCTGCCTGGCACTCATTCTCTCGGCCGGCATCGCCCAGGCCGCGACCCAGACAGAGACATTCACGTCCATGTCAGGTTTGACCATTCCGGACCGGACCGCCTGGAACGCCCCCGCCGGCGAGGTCATCGGCACCATGGACATTGATCTGCCCTACTACATCAGCAGCATCCGCGTGTACCTCGATCTGGTCTCCACCAACTCCAGCGACCTGCGGATCTGGGTCGTCTCGGCCTGGGGCACGCAGATCGAGTTGTTCTTCATCGCCTCCGGAGGAGAGCCCGGGACGATCGTGCAGGGCTGGTACCCCACGGACTTCACGCCCCGTGAGGACATGACCCAGTGGCACGGCGAAGGCGGCGGTGGCACCTGGACCATCATCTGCCAGGACTGGTCCGAGGGCGGCGGCTCGTCGACCCTGAACAGCTGGCGGGTCGAGATCGGTTATGACGACGTCGTGGAGAACGAGACGACGTCGCTGGGTTCGATCAAGGCATTGTTCCGATAGGGGAGCGGCACGGATCGTTGGATCCGGGAGCGGGCAGCCGGGAGGGCTGCCCGCTTTTCTGTGCCCGGAGGTTGGGTGCGGCGGACCTGTCGCCGACCGCCCTACCCCTCGTAGTACCGTTCCAAAAACCCCCGCACCGCGTCGTCGAAAACCTCCGGCTGCTCGAGGTTCGGCAGATGCCCTGCATCCGGCACGATCACCAACTCGGCTTCCGGCAACCCCGCGGCCATGATCTCGGCCTCCGACACCGGGATGAGCTGATCCTCCTGTCCGTGGATGACCAGGGCCGGCACGTCGAACCCGGGCAGATCCGGCGTCGAGTCCGGGCGGTCCCGCATGGCGGCCAGGGCCCCGACGACGCCATCGACCGACGTCGCCAGCATCATCTCGCCCACGAACTCCACCAGGTCCGGCCGTTCCTTGTAAGTACCGGGGGCCAGGAGCTTGGGCAACATGCCCTCGGCGATGGCCGCGACTCCTTCGTCGGCAACCTGGGCGGCGGCCTTGTCCCGGCCGGCCTTGCCCTCGGCCGAGTCGGCGCCCGCCCGGGTCGCCGCCAGGATCAGCCCCGCCACCCTCTCCGGGTGCCGGCGGCAGATCTCCAGGGCCACGTACCCGCCCATGGACAGGCCACCGATCACCACGGGACCGCTGAAGCCCAGATGGTCCAGCAGGTGCACGCAATCGTCGGCGAACATGGCCATGCTGTAAGGGGGTGACGTGGCCTCGGTCGATCCGTGGCCCCGCAGATCCGGGGTGATCTGGCGGGCCATGTCGGCCAGGCCGAAGACCTGCGGCCCCCACAGCACGCTGCTGAGGGGGTAGCCGTGGATCCACAGCACGGGCACGCGGTCGGCGCCGTCGTCGAAGGACATGAGGAACGGCGCGTCGGTCGGCTTGGTCTTCTTCTGTTCGGTCATGAGAACCTCCTGGTGGGCATGGTAAGGGAATCGTGGCGGATCCACGTCGTATTTCTTTGGTCGTCAGGACGAAAAGCACCCCAACTTCCCCTCCACTTGCGAAGATGTTACATTCGCCGGGTTCGCTTGGCGCCGCTGCGCGCCCCTGACCCTCCTCCGTCCCGACGAGGTCAACGTGCGACTCCTGCTCCCTCTTCTGCTGCTGTGCCTGGCGCTCCCCGCGATCGCCGATGACGCCCCCGCGCCCCCGGGCGACAAACCCGCCGCCACCCCCTTCACCCGTCTCGAAGACGCCGGCACGACCGACGACCACGACGGGGCCGACCACGTCATCGTCTTCGAGCACGCGGTGAACCGGGTCAAGCCCAGCGGCGTGACCTACGTGGATGGCTACCGCCTCGTCAAGACCCTCACTCCCGCGTCCTGCCGCGACCTCTCCGTGCTGAACTGGCACTACGACCCCCAGAGCCAGCACCTGGAGATCCGTGAGGTCGCCGTCCTCAGGGACGGCGAGCGCATCCCCGTGGACGTAGCCCGGGTGCACGACCTGCCCGCCCCCCAGGCGGCCATCTACTGGAACGACCGGGTGAAGACCCTCCAGTTGCCGCGGCTCATGGTGGGCGACGGCATCGAAGTCGTGACCTTCAGCAAGGGCTTCACCTACGCCCTGCTGGCCGCGGGCGAAAGTGGCGGGGGCGGCGCCATGGCCGACGCCCCCGGCGACGAGAAGTACATCCCGCCCATGCCCGGCGAGTACTTCGACATCGTGCGCTTCCAGGCCGGCGCGCCCATCATGGAGAAGCGCTACGAACTGGTGCTCCCGGCGGACAAGCGCCTCCACGCCGAGACCTACAACGGCGCCCTCTACTCATCGGTGACCTACGACGACGCGACCACCACCTACGCCTGGTGGTGCCTGGACATGCCCGCCCGGGTGCGTGAACCGCGTCAGCCTGACAGCAGCGACATCGTGCCCAAGGCCGTCATGGCCACCGCCGCAAGCTGGGAGGCCAAGAGCCG
>JAUUZX010000461.1 GCA_030592025.1 bacterium
GGCCGTGGGGCTCGCCCGGGTAGACCACCAGCTCACACGGCACGTTCAGATAGTGCTTCAGGCCGCGGTACAGGGCCCGGCTGTGGGCCGGCGGCACGCGCGGGTCGTTGCCGCCCACATGGATCAGGGTGGGGGTCTTGACCCGGTCCAGTTGGTACAGGGGAGAGGCGGCCTGGTAGTGCTCGGGCTGTTCCCAGGGCAGGCCCTGGACGAAGTTGATCACGTGGCCGGGGGTGTCCTCGATGCCCCACTGGATCACCATGTCCAGCACGCCGGCTCCGCTGCTGGCCGCGGCGAACATGTCCGGTTCGGCCACGATCATGCAGTTGGTCAGGTAGCCGCCGTTGCTCCAGCCCATGACGCCGATGTGGTCCCGGTCGGCGATCCCCTCATCGATCAGCCAGCGGGTGCCGGCGGCGATGTCGGCCACCTCGATGTCGTTCTCCCGGCCCACGAGCTTCTCGAGGAAGGCGTCGCCGTAGCCCGTCGAACCGTGGTAGTTGGGGCTGAGCAGGGCGTAGCCCCGGCTGGCCATGAGGGCGCGGCCGTAGATCCACAGGCGCAGGCGGTGCTTGGTGCTGGACGTGGGGCCGCCGTGGAGTTCGATGACCGTGGGCAGGGGGGCGTCGCCGCGCCGGTAGTCCGCGGGCAGTTCGAGGATGCCCCACACGGTGTCGCCGTCGCCGCCGGTCCAGCTCACGTGCTCGATGCGCGGGAGGATCCAGGTGTCGACCTGGGGGTTGGTGTTGGTCAGGCGGTTCAGCCGGGTCGCGCTGCCGACGGTGTAGATGTCGTTGGCGGTGGTGATCGTCTCGAGGACGACGACGAGGTTGCGGCCCCGCTTGTCGAAATCGAAGGCGCCGACCACGCCGTCACCGTCGGCCAGCAGGACGGCCTTGCCCTGGCGTCCTTCGCCGACCTTCCCGATGCCGTGGACCTGTACCCGGGCCATGCTCTCGCCCAGGTAGCAGAGGGTGCGCGACGTGCCGCGCCAGGTCAGGCCGCCGCCGTAGGTGACCATCTCGGGCCGCTCGACCCGCTGGAGGGACCACGCGTCTTCGGCGGACTCGGCCACCCAGATCTGGGCCGCGAAGCCGTCGTAGGCGATGGAGAAAGCCAGGGCCCGGTTGTCGTTGGACCAGGTGAGGTCCTCGAGCCACCCGTAGGGCGAAGGGTGGTCCGTGCGCCAATCCTGGTCGGTGAGCGTCGTGACCCCGCCGGTCTCCAGGTCGAGCACCTCCACCCGGGACCAGCCCTCCTTGAAGATGAGCTCGTTGTCGTCGGTGGTGATCATGGCCAGGTGATGACCGTCCGGCGCGAGGCTCATCTCCCAGATCACCCGGGTGGCCTCCAGGACCTCCTCCGTGCGCCAGGTCGCCAGGTCGAGGCGATGCAGGGCGCTCAGGTCACGCACGCCGTGGCCGTACTCCAGGTCGGAGTAGCGCTCCTTGAGGTCGGTCCACTCCTCGTCGCTTTCCTCGTTGGTGGTGCGGTAGTAGAGGGCCGAACCGTCCGGGGCCAGCACGAAGTCCTGCACACCGTCCTCGACGCGGGTCACGGCCACGGGCGCGCCGCCGTCCAGGGGCACCCGCCACACCTGACGGGATCCGTCGTGGGGGGGAGCCTCGCGGCCGGCGTCGTCCCGCCCCATGCACCAGATTTCCCGGCTGTCCGGTCCCCAGGTCACGGCGCCCGGGCCGAACCCGTCGAAGGTCAGGCGTCGCCGGTCGTTGCCGTCCCGGCCCACGACCCACAGGTCGCTGCTGCGGCCGTCCTTGCCCCGGCCCCAGCGGCTCTCCGTGTGGGCGATGAGCCGGCCGTCGGGTGAAACGGTCAGGTTGCCGAGGGAGATGAGGTCGAAATAGTCCTCGGGGGCGATGACATGGTCACGGACGGGAGCCTCGGCCGAGGCGGCGACCCCCGCTCCGACCAGGAGCAGGAGCGCGACGAGGAACGGTAACTTGCGCACGGACAAAACCTCCGGAAGACCATGTGGGCGGTTGCCAGCATCGGGGGACGGGTTACAATATCATGATCCGGGGACCGGAGGACAACGGTTCTTGGCTCCCCGTCACCCAACCCTGTCTGGAGTTGATCGAACGTGTGTGGAATCTGCGGCGTGCTTGCCCTGGACGGGCGCCTGGATCTGCCTGACCGCGCCCCCGAGCGCATGATCGGCATCATGCGCCACCGTGGGCCCGATGAATTCGGCGCCTGGCGCGACGACACGGTCTTCCTCGGCCACGCCCGGCTGAGCATCATCGACCTGTCCGGCGGCCAGCAGCCCCTCGCCGGGGGCGGCGACGTCTGGATCACCTTCAACGGCGAGATCTTCAACTACCTGGAGTTGGCCGACGAGCTGCGCGCCCTGGGCCACGTCTTCCGCACCCGCAGCGACACCGAGGTCATCGTCCACGCCTACGAGGAGTGGGGCGACGCCTGCGTCGAACGTTTCAACGGCCAGTTCGCCTTCGCCATCTGGGACCGGCCGCGCCGCCGCCTCTTCCTGGCCCGGGATCGCTACGGCATCCGCCCCCTTTTCCTGGCCGAGCACGACGGGCGGCTGCTCTTCGCGTCCGAGATGAAGTCCCTGCGGGCCTACCCGGGCTTCGCCCCCGCCCTGGACCCGGGGGCGGTGGCTGAGGTCAGCACCTTCTGGGTGAACATCGCGCCGGTCACGCCCTTTGCCGGCGTGGCGCAACTGCCGCCGGGCCACACGGCCGTGCTGGAGGCCGATCCCCAGGGGGCGCC
>JAUUZX010000234.1 GCA_030592025.1 bacterium
ATGCACGGAATGATCCAGGGGTGTGTGTTTGAAAGCTACACGGAAGATTGTGTAGGCCTCGAGGTTGTAGACGGTGACTTGAACATCAGCGATTGTGTATTCAATGGTGTTGCGGTGGGGATCGACTTGTGGTGGCCTCGTGGGATAAGTATCGTTGGCAACACAATCAACGCAAGCCGTAGCTGCATCAAATCAAGTTCGGACTGGTTTCACTTAATCGATAACGATTTGACGAGTGGTAGCGGACCTGTACTTAATCTTGATCTCGACTTTGTCGGGCTGGGGCCGCATACGATCACCGGAAATCACATAATCCGCGGTACGGGATATGCCGTTGAACTCAGCTGCACCTATCCGCGGCCAGGCTTCCACATCGATATGACTGAGAACTGGTGGGGCACAACGAATCCAGATAGCGTTGCGGCATGGATTCGCGATGCAAACGATGAGCACGATCCCCCATTGGATGGTGTCGTTGACTATATCCCGATGCTGCCTGGGCCCGTCCCGACGGAAGAACATAGCATTGGAGGGCTCAAAGCCCTCTTTCGATAGTCCATGAGGAAACACCTCTGACACGATCCAGGCGGCCCGATCCAAGGTAGTCCCCAGGTAGACCTCGCCACCGGCACCATCAAATCATTCTCCGCCCACCCGGCGCTCAGTCCATGAGCAGCTTCCGGTCCAGCCTGAACAGCAGCAGGATCGTCTTCGCCTGGACGAAGGCCAGGGCCGCCACGATGATCCAGTAGGCCACGCCGAACATGGGGACGATCTCCATGCGCACCAACCCCATGTGCAGGGCGAACATGCCGAACACGTGGAAGGCCACGCCGGGGCAGATCAGGGCGTAGCTCATGTGGCTGCGGCGTTCGCCGTAGATGAACTCCTTGAAGTAGTTCACCTGCTCCATGACGTGCCAGCCCATGATCCCGAACACCACCTGCAGGGAGAGCAGGAAGAAGATGTTGGCGAAGAGTTCACCCGGCTGGGTGTGGACGCCGAGGTTCATGTGCAGGCCGTGGTCGACGCGAACGACGGTGATGCCGATGAGTGTGAGGATGGGGACCATGATCCACAGGGTCGGGCTGTTCTCCCTGTCGACGCCGTGCTCCATCATGGCGCGGTACCCCATGATCAGGGTCTGCAGACCGATGAGGATCGTCGCGCTGAGGAAGAGGGTGGACCCGATGATGCCCAGGGCGCTGGTGATCAGGTTCGTGCTCATGCCGCTGGGCGCCGCGAACCCCACGGCCACCATGGCGAAGGCGAAGACGGCCACCATCTGGGACAGGCTGTTGTTGCGGGTGGCGTCGAACCCGCCGGTGGACAGCAGGCGGGACATGTAGACCACGAAGATCTTCATGGCGAACAGC
This sequence comes from bacterium, assembly GCA_030592025.1. The sequence continues at coordinate 1,377 of JAUUZX010000234.1, forward strand.
CCCGTGATCAGGAACCCGACCAGGGCGGCGGGGAACATGTACTCCACGATGCTCCAGAGGCCGGGCACGAAGACCCCGCCCAGCACGAAGAACACGTTGATGCTCAGGGTGAAGGTCAGGGGGATGGCCGCCAGGGATATCTCCTTGTCGCTGACCAGGAGCTCGCGGTAGGCGTCCGTCCGTTTGAAGCGGTTGAACTCGATGATGTTCCATACGAGGTAGAAGTAGTGGCGGACGGCGAACACGACGATGCCGATGAGGGAAAGGACCACGAGCACCTTCGTCATCATGACGTCGCCAACGAGCACGTTCCGGACGGCCTCGAAGGTGGCCATGGGGACCTTGACCGGTTCGGCGTGGCCGGCCACGGTCATCGTCGTGTGCTTGATCATGAAGTGGATGTAGACGTACATGCCCGCCGCCAGGCCGCCGTTGCCCAGCGCCGCCAGGAACAGGGTCGGCGAGTAGTTCTCACCCAGGTCTCGTCTCAGTCCCATCGTCGATCTCTCCCTTCCCGGGGTCCATTCCGCAAGCTCGTGGGCCAATCATAGACAATAGGGTCCGATATTCCCAGATTCCGATTCGTCACCCCGCGATGCCCACCCCGTAGCGCAGGCGCCAGAACAGGGCGGGTCCGCCGGTCAGGATCGCGAAAATCACAACGGCCAGGAGGACACGCAGGGCGGCTGTTCGCGCGCGGCGCCGTCCTGCGTCGGCGAGGCCGGATTCGGCGTTGGCCACCCGGGCGGCAAGGTGCGCCCCGACCCCGTCCAGGAGGACGACCAGCAACGCGCCGAACAGCGGGAAGCCCACCAGACGATGCTCGGGCAGGAGCAGGCACCAGGGGCAGTGGTGGTGGAGCACGCCGTAGTGGTAGGCCGAGAAAACCCGCACCAGGGCCACCGCGGCCAGGGGCACACCCATGAGGGCGGTCAACCCGAGGGCGGCCGTGGAGAACCGGAGGGCCCGGCCGGGCGCGGCGATGATCCAGATGGCCAAACCGGCGAGGAGGGCGCCCAGGGCGGTGGTGGCCCGGGCCAGCGTCGTGTCCGAGAGGCCCGCGGTGGTCGTGGCTTCGGTCACCGAGCTCACCTGATCGAAGACGACAGAGCAGCAGTCGACGGGGGTCTGGGCGTCGAGGGAGGCCATGCTCCCGAAGGTACCGAGAGCCGCCACCACGGCGACGGGCGCCGCGAGCAGCATCAGGCGGGCGGTGGTGGGGACGAGGGGCGACGTGGGGTCGGCGCGGTCGAGGCCGTCGTGGAGACGCCAGGCGCCCATGAGCAGCAGGGCCAGCAGGCGCAACCCCAGGGCCCGGTCGGCGAGGCCGTTGGTGGCCTGGACGACTCCGGTCCCGCACATGGCGCCGGGCACGATGGCCGGCAGCACCTCCGCCACCGCCACCAGATAGGTGAGGGAGCCGAGCACGAAGAGGCCGAAGGCCCAGCGGCCCTGCACCGACGCCGACTCGGCCCGACGCTCGAGGCGGAGCTGCTCGCGGGTCGGTTCGCTGCGGCGCCAGCCGGTGACGATGCGGGCGGACGTCAAGGCGGCCATGAGCAGCAGGACCACCACGGCCGCGTCGGCGGCGGCCACGGCCAGGATCAACGGGTGGACCATCATGGCCCCGGGTGGAGGCGGCCGTCCTCCAGTCGGCCCACCTGGTCGGCGAGGCCGGCGCCGAGGACACGCGGGTCATGGCTGGCCACCACGACGATGGCGCCCCGGTCCCGGGCCGCGCCCACGATCTCAAGGATACGCGCCGAGTGGGCGTCGTCCTGATGAGCGGTGGGTTCGTCCAGCAGCAGGATTTCCGGCTCCCCCACGAGGGCCCGGGCCAGGGCCACCCGCTGCCGCTCGCCGCCGGAGAGATCGCGGGCCGCCTGGTCGGCAAAGGCCGCGACCTCCAGGTCCTCCAGGGCCCGCCGGACGGCCTCTCCCTTCGTGGCCAGGTCGCCGGGGCGGGGGACCAGCGGCAGGAGCACGTTCTCGGCGGCGCTGAGATCGCCGATGAGTTCCGCGTGCTGGAAGAGAAGACCGACCCGGCGGCGCCAGCGGTCGCGGTGGGCCGCGGTCCAGCGGGAGATGGCGTCGTCATCGGCCAGGACCTCGCCGGTGGTCGGCCGCAGCAGACCGCCGAGCAGGTGCAGGAGGGTCGACTTGCCCGACCCGGTGGGGCCGGCGAGGGCGGTGACGGCGCCGGCGTCGGCGGTGAGGTCGATGGCGTCGAGGATGGTCTTGTCGCCCCCACGGACGAACCCGACGCTCCGGGCCCGAAGTGTCAGGATGCCCATCAGCCGCCTCCCCGGACGAGGTCGTCGGGATCGGCGGTCGCGCTGCGGAGGGCGGGCAGGATCGAGGCCAGGAGCCAGGGGGCGTGGACGGTCGCGCCCACGGTCAGGGCGGTGACCTCGGCGCCCCCGGGGGTGAGGGTCAGCGGCGGTGGCGAGGTCGTCCAGCCCAGGAGGAGCGCTCCGGGCCAGGTGATGCCCGGCCGGAAGACGAGCCACCAGGCGACGGTGAGCCCCACCATCACGGCCGGGACCCCCACGGCCAGGCTCTTGAAGAGTTGGAGCCGCACCAGGTCGCCGGTCGTCCAGCCGAGGGCCTTGTGCAGGCCGATTTCCCGCCGGGAGCCCGCGTGGGCGCGCAGGGCGGTGCCCACCAGCAGGATCATGGCGAGCAGGGCGGGCACGAGTAGCGTCGTGGCCAGGCCACCGCGGCGCGCCAGGGTTGCCACGGCCGCACCGACGGCCTCGCTGCGGGGGGTGATGCTCACGGGCCAGGGGAAGGCCGCGGCCAGGTCGGGCAGGATGGCCTGCTCTTCGGATTCGTGGTAGACGTCGACGGCCTGGTCCGAGGACTCGTGGGGGGCCAGGCCCAGGAGGGCGCGGGCGTCGTCGCTGGTGAGCAGCACGACGTCGTGCACGGCGAGGGCCAGGGCGTCGTCCAGCAGGGCGGCGACCTCGAAGGAGCGTTCGGTGGCGCCGGCGAGGGCGAGGGTCGTGGCGTCGGGCGTCAGGGTGAGGCCGGGTCCGATCACGGCGTGGCC
>JAUUZX010000297.1 GCA_030592025.1 bacterium
ACACCGTGACGTCGGGTGGGCACCAACCTGGGAGCACGTCATGAACCGTGTGATTCTCCTGGCTCTCCTGCCGCTGGCCTTCTCGCTGGCGATGTGGGGATGCGACAACGACACGTCCAACGATCTGGCCGGTCCCGGCGGCGGCACCCCGTCGACGGACATGACCTGCCTCGGTTGCCACCAGAACGAGGACATGCTCAAGGCGTCCCTGCCGGCCGTCGCGGGCTCGGAAGTGCCGGTGCCCAACAAGGGCGACGGCTGAGGCGGCGAAGTACCCCCGCTGGATGCGTGGGAAAAGGTCTTCATCGCCGACAACAACAACGGACGCGCCTTCCTGGCCAGTGCCCACGGCCCGGACTACGAAGGCACCCGGCACGCCCTCGAGTGCCAGTACTGCCACTTCGGTCCGCCTGACCGGACGTTCGCGACCATGGAAGAGGCCCACGTGGGGATGATCCGTGACCCGAGCGACCCGGGCAACGACGTCGCCTGCCTCGTGTGCCACACCACCGAAACCTGGCGTTCGAGCTGCGACGCCTGCCACCAGTCGGCGGTCGACGCCACGGCCAACAGCCTGCACACGAATCTATGGGGCGAGAAGATGGCCATCGAGGACCGCTGCGGCTGCACCTTCGAGGGTGGCGGCTTCGAGGACCTGTTCGCCGGCAAATGCGGCGGTTGCCACACGACCTGCGGCCAGTGCCACGTGAGCCGGCCCAACAGCGTCCTGGGCGGCTTCCCCAAGTTCGGCGGCATCATCAACTCGAGCCACCGCTTCGCCTCGACGCCCGACATGACCGAGCAATGCACGGCCTGCCACGGCAGCCGCGTCGGCACGGACTTCCTGGGCCAGACCGAGGGCAACGTGCAGGACCTCCACCGCAGCCGCGGCATGAACTGCTCGGGTTGCCACTCCATGGAGGAGATCCACGGTGACGGCCAGCACGCGGGCGACCACTACGAACACCGCTACGAAGTGGCCACCATGCCCCGCTGCGAGGATTGCCACTCCGCCGACCTGCCCGTGGACACGGCGGGCGACTGCTTGGTGTGCCACGTGGACGGATTCGGGAACCCCCCGGTGGTCCCGGACGCCCTGAAGTTCCACGCGCACCACGTCGAGGGCACGTCGGACTGCAGCCACTGCCACGACCCGGTGCCGCCGGTCGCACTGCCCAACATGCAGTGCCAGACCTGCCACTCCCAGCCCTACAAGAACTGCACGAACTGCCACAACCTGGTGGCTGACGGGAAGGCCGACAAGTTCGACATCGAGCCCAGCGTCGTGCAGTTCAAGATTGCGCAGAACCCGAGCCCCTACCGCACGGAGTACGACTACGTGGTCGTCAGGCACACGCCCGTCGACCCGGACACGTACGCCGACTGGGGCCTCGCGCTCACCGAGTACGACAGCAAGACCACGTGGCAGTACGCCTCGCCACACAACATCCTCGCCCGGACGGCCCAGACCACGTCGGAGACGAGCTGTGGCACCAACTGCCACGACACGCCGAACACGACCGACGGGCTGTACCTGCGGGAGATCGACCTGTACCAGCCCGACGGCGTGACGCCGTTGGTCGACTACGACGCCAACATCGGCATCGTGATGCCGGACCCGGATAAGTAGACACGATGGGCGGGGGGCCGCGCTCGGCCCCCCACTGATCCTGCGGGGCCCTGCCCCACAACCGGACCGCAAGGTCAACAAAGGGAGCACCGACATGTTGAAACGCCTGACTTGGCTGACCCTGATGCTCATCGCCCTGGTGGCATTCGTGGGCTGTTCCGACGACGACGGTGGTGTCACCACACCCACCAAGACCACCTTCCAGGTGATCGCCGAAGCCTGCACCGACTACGTCAACGACAGCGCGAGCTGCCCCGGCGTCATGGACGCCGACGTCCTGAACGATAACCTGGCCGCCTACACGGTCATCGACATCCGCAGCGAGACCGACTTCCTCGACGGCCACATTCCCGGCGCCTACCACAGCTCACTGGGCTCCTTGCTGGGCGACGTCGCCTCCAAGGCCATCCCCACGGACAAGCCCTTCGTGGTGGCCTGCTACAGCGGCCAGAGCGCCGGCCACGCCAAGATCGCCCTGGAGATGCTGGGCTACGAATGCTACAGTCTGCTCTTCGGCATGAGCTCGTGGAACGAGGACACCCGCGGTTCCTGGGACGGCGGCATCGGTGACGAACTGGTGAGCCGCGAGACCACCAACAACAACGCCGGCCTGACGACCCACGGCTTCCCCACGCCCATCGGCGCCAACGTCGACGCGGCCGTGGCGACCATGCTCGCCGGCGGCTTCAAGGGTGTCGACGCCTCCGCCGTCGTGGCCAATCCCGGCAGCTACTTCATCGTCAACTACTTCGGTCTGGCCGACTACGAGGGCACCGGCGCTTCCGGCGTCCCGGGCCACATCCCCGGCGCCTTCCAGTTCACCCCCTACGCCAGCGTGGGCTGGGGCGAGATGCTGGAGAACCTGCCCACGGACATGCCCATCGTGGTGTACTGCTGGACCGGCCAGCACTCGAGCCAGATCACGGCCTACCTGAACATGCTGGGCTACGACGCCTACAGCCTCAAGTTCGGCTCGAACCGTCTCTTCCATGACGACCTGACCGCCCACAAGTGGACCTCCAGCGCCTACAACGACTACGACCTGGAGATGGGCTCGACACCGACGCCCGCCTTCGCGGCCGTGGCCGCCGCCGGCATCGACTACGTCAACGACAGCGGGGCCTGCCCCGGCGTCATGGATGCCGACGTCCTCAGCGACAACCTCCAGGACTACACGGTCATCGACATCCGCGCCCTGGGCGACTACGACGCCGGTCACATCCCCGGCGCCGTCCACAGTTCCCTGGGCACTCTCATGTCCGACCTGACCGACGGCACCATCCCCACGGGCAATCCCTACGTGGTGGCCTGCTACAGCGGCCAGAGCGCCGGCCACGCCAAGATCGCCATGGAGATGATGGGCTACGACGTGTACTCGCTGCTCTTCGGCATGAGCTCCTGGTCGGCGGACACTCGCGACGCCTGGGACAACGCCACGGTCAACGCCGCCTTGGCCGACCGCAACGTGCTGACCAACCCCGAGACCACCAACCAGAATATCGGGCTCTCCCCCGTGATGTACCCCGCGCTGACCGGCGACGCCGGAACGGCCGTGGCCACCGCGGTCGACGGCATGCTCGCCGGCGGCTTCAAGGGCATCAGCTACGAGAGCCTCATGGCCCTTTCCGACGTCTTCGTCATCAACTACTTCGGCGCGGCCGACTACCTGGGCGGCGGCACTTCCGGCGTCCCTGGCCACATCCCTGGGGCCTTCCAGTTCACGCCCTACGAAAGCATGAACCTGGACGAGATGTTGCCCTACATCCCGGCCGACATGCCGGTCGTGGTGTACTGCTGGACGGGTCAGCACTCGAGCCAGATCACCGCTTACCTGAACATGCTGGGCTACGACGCCTACAGCCTCACCTACGGCTCCAACAAGTTGTTCTACGACGACCTGTCGGCCCACAAGTGGACCGCCGGCGCCTACAACGACTACACCCTGGATTCGAACCTGACGGTGGCCGTCCGGTAGCGAACCGGCACCGCGACAAGAAAGAGGGAGGGCCCGCGGGCCCTCCCGCCGTTTGTGCCGACGTCCCGCCGTCACCCCCGTCCGAGATCCTCCAGGTACCCTTGGACCGCCACGGCCGCCGCCGCCGGATCCGCCGCCAGGGTCCAGCGGGCCCCCGCCGCGCAAGCTTCCAGGAACACCTCCCCCGGATCGAAGTCCAGCAGCACCACCGGCCGGCCGAAGCGCAGAGCCAGGGCGATCTCGCTCAGGG
>JAUUZX010000084.1 GCA_030592025.1 bacterium
CCTCTGGTCCCGGGGGGCGCTGCCGCCGTTGCCGGTACCGGTTGATCCCGAGGCCCTGGTAGCCGGCATGGACCTGCTCTACGTGGACGGGCATGAGCCTGCGGCGTCGGTTGCCTGTGCCGGAGCGGCGCGGGCGCGGGGTCTGCCGGTGGTCATGGATGCGGGTTCGGTCCGGGAAGGTTCGTCGTCACTCGTGGCCCTCTGCACGGACGTCATATCATCTGCAGTCTTTGCCCCGGTGTTCACGGGCACGGAAGAACCGGAGGCGGCCCTGCGGGCGCTGAGGGACGTGGGCCCCGAGCGTGTGGCCATGACCGGTGGCGCCGACGGCGCGCTGGCCCTGATGGAGGACGGGTGCCTGGTCGTGCCCGCTTTCGATGTGCCGGTCGTCGACACCACGGGAGCGGGCGATGTTTTCCACGCGGGCTACGCCGACGCGCGGGTCAGGGGGTGGGGGCTGATCGCCTCGCTCCGCTACGGTGCGGCGACGGCAGCGCTCAAGTGTGGCGGCTGGGGTGGCCGCAACGCGTTGCCCACGCGGACCGAGGTGGAAGGCCTCCTGGCGCAGGGTGTGCTCCGGCCTCCTGCCGGGCCCTTCGCGCGGTTTCCCCTGGCCCCGGCGGACGCTGATTGATATTCGACCTGGTGTTTCGCCGGGTTTTCGCCTATGGTGGGCGCGTCCGTGCATGGAGCCGGACAAGAGCCCGGGAGGCGAACATGGGCCTCACACCACGTCAAGCCGAGATCCTGGCCTACATTACCGAGTACAGCGCGGAGCAGGGATTCGCGCCGACGCTCCAGGAGATCGGGCGCCAGTTCGGACTGTCGTCCCCGGCGACGGTCCACAAGCACATCGCGCATCTCGTCGAGAAGGGCTACCTCAGGCGGGAGCGCCGCAACGCCAGCCGGGACCTGTCTGTCGTGCCTCGGGACGGCAGCGGTTCGGGACTCGCGCGGATCCCTTTGCTGGGGATCGTCGCGGCCGGTCTGCCCATCGAGGCCCTCGCGGAACAGGAAGAGATCACCATCCCCGAGAGTTGGCTGGGCCGGGGGCGCACCTACGCGCTGACGGTGCGGGGGAATTCCATGATCGACGAGCAGATCCGGGATGGGGACACGGTCATCGTCGAGGCGCGGGAGACCGCGCGCAACGGTGAGACCGTCATCGCACTGGTCGACGGTGATTCGGTGACCATGAAGCAGTTCCACAGGCAGGGGGCGGAGATCCGATTGCAACCGGCCAATCCCGACGTGCCCGTGCTGATCGTGGCCGAGGAACGCGTGCGGATCCAGGGTGTGGTCGTGGGGGTGCTGCGGCGGTTCTCATGACGGGGCTGACCGCTGGTTGACGCTCGGCAAGCGGGGGGCTAGCATAGCCTTCACCTTAGCCAGCCGAATGTCAGCCGGAACAGACGCCGTTGAAGAGAGATCGCCATGAGCAAACGGGACAGGATGCGCGACGCCGAAGAGATCTTCGAGATCCTTGTGACGTCCTACACGAGCCGCGGCGGCGTCGCTCCGGTCGACGGCGACCTTTGTTGGCGACCGGCGACGGACGCCTACGAGACCGCCGACGAGTTCGTCGTCCAGATGGACCTGGCGGGCCTCGACGCGACCCAGATCGAGGTGCTGGCCGACGACCGGCACCTTCTGGTCAAGGGGATCCGCCGGGACATCTCTGTCCCGGGCAAGAAACACTTCCACGAGATGGAGATCCGGGTCGGGCCCTTCGCCCGGCGCGTTCCGCTGACCGTGAAGGTCGATCCGGCAAGCGGTCGGGCGATCTACCGGGGCGGATTCCTGTACGTCACATTCCGCAAGGGCACCGGCAGCGAGGGAAGCGGCCGGCAGATCTCCATCGACCGCTGACGCGGCGCCGTGGGCGGGCACAACCGTTCCGGCGACAGTCTGAAGGAGCCACACGCATGGTGGACAACGAGCGGGTCATCCTCGACGAAGATGTCGGAGGCGAGATCATCCTTCCGCGGGAGTTGCCGATCCTCCCCATCAGCGAGGCGGTCATCTTCCCGGCGATGATGGTGCCCCTGGTGCTGAGCGACGCGAACCTCGTGCAACTGGCCGACGATTGCCTGGCCGGTGACAAGCTGCTCGGCGCGTTCGCCCAACGTGAGCTGACCGAGGAGGAGGAGGAGGAACTCGACGACGCCGACCTCATCTACCACGTGGGCACGGCGGTCAAAATTCAGAAGATGCTTCGGTTCCCGGACGGGAGCATGCGTCTCCTCGGGCAGGGCGTTGCCCGCTGCCGCATCACCGGCTTCGTAGCGGATGACCCCTACATGAAGGCCTCGATCGAGATCGTCAAGGAATCGAGCCAGGACGACTCGCGCACACTTGCCTACATGCGGGGGGTGGCCAACAACTTCCTGAAGATCGTCGACGCGAGTGAATCCCTCTCGGAAGAACTCAAGGTCGTCGTCATGAACATCGACGAGCCCGGCCGGCTGGCCGATCTCATCGCCACGAACCTCGACATCGACGTGTCCGAGAAGCAGGAGATCCTCGAGGAAGGGTCGGCGCGGAAGCGGTTGCAGTTGTTGTCGAAGGTCGTGATGCGCGAACTCGACGTGCTCGAGCTCGGGCAGAAGCTCCAGACCAACGTCCGCAAGTCCATCGACAAGGACCAGCGCGAGTACTACCTGCGTCAGCAACTCAAGGCGATCCAGCGGGAGCTGGGCGAGGCCGAGGAAGGGTCCGTCGAGCTCGACGAACTGCAAACACGCATCGAGGAGGCAGACCTGCCGGAGAAGGTGCAGGCGGCGGCCGATCGGGAGTACGATCGCCTTTCGCGCATGTCCCCGGGGGCCAGCGAATACACCGTCAGCAAGACCTACCTCGACTGGATCCTCGACCTGCCCTGGAACGTCTCGAGTGATGACAAACTGAACCTCAAGCGGGCCGAGGAGATCCTCGAGCGCGACCACTTCGGCCTGGAGGACGTCAAGGAACGGATCATCGAGTACCTGGCCGTACGCAAGTTGAAGCCCGACCACCGTGGGCCCATCCTCTGTCTGGTGGGGCCGCCGGGTGTCGGCAAGACCTCCCTGGGCCGCAGCATCGCGGAGGCCGTGGGCAGGAAGTTCTTCCGCTTCTCCCTGGGCGGCATGAGGGACGAGGCGGAGATCCGCGGGCACCGGCGGACCTACGTGGGCTCCATGCCCGGGCGCATCATCCACGGGATCAAGGAGTGCGGCACCAACAACCCGCTCTTCATGCTCGACGAGATCGACAAGCTCGGCCAGGACTTCCGGGGCGACCCGGCAAGCGCCCTGCTCGAGGTCCTCGACCCGGAACAGAACAGCGACTTCACGGACCATTACCTGACCCTGCCCTTCGACCTCTCGAAGACCATGTTCATCACCACGGCGAACATGCTGGACACGATCCCCCGACCGCTGCTGGACCGCATGGAGATCATTCAGCTCGCGGGGTACACCAACCTGGAGAAGCTCCAGATCGCCAAGCGCTATCTCGTGCCCCGGCAGATCGAATCGAACGGGCTGTCCGGCAAGTCGATCCGCTTCACGGACGCGGGCATCATGAACGTCATCGAGCACCACACCCGGGAGGCCGGGGTGCGCAACCTCGAACGGGAACTGGGCTCGGTGTGCCGCAAGGTCGCTACCGATGTGGCCAAGGGGAAACGGAAGCGGCAGATCATCGGCGCCCGGAATCTCGTGGACTATCTGGGCAACCCGAGCTATACGGGCGACCGTCTCCGTCGCCACGCCAAGGTGGGTGTGGTCACGGGCATGGCCTGGACCCAGGTGGGGGGCAAGATCCTTTACATCGAGGGGCTTGCGCTGCCCGGGGGCAGTGGCCAACTCAAACTCACGGGCCAGGTGGGGAGCGTCATGCAGGAGTCGGCCAGCGCGGCCTACAGTTACCTGCGCAATCGCTTTGGTGGCGTGGAGGAGTACTCGGAGTTCTTTGCCAAGCGCGATCTCCATATCCACCTTCCCGCCGGCGCCATCCCGAAGGACGGGCCCAGCGCGGGCATCGGCATGGCTTCGGTGATGCTGTCGCTGCTCATCCGTCGGGCGGTGGATCGGCGGACGTCCATGACGGGCGAGGTCACACTCACCGGGGACGTTCTGCCCATCGGCGGCCTGCTCGAGAAGGTCCTGGCGGCCCACCGCGCGGGTATCCGGCGGGTCATCCTGCCGGCGTCCAACGAGGTGGACCTGGATTCGATCCCCGACGAGGTTCGCGAGGCGGTGGAGTTCGTCCCCGTATCCCACGTCGACGATGTTTGGAACACCATCTTCCCCGGGGTGCTCGACTGACCCGGAGTGGCGGCACGAATTGACGCAGCACAACCTCATCACCTCCCTCATGCGCCCCTTCTTCCGCAAGGGCAGGACGGCGTCCTTCACGGTGCCGGGGAACCTCGGACCCACGTCCCGGGTGCTTGGCATCGACGTGGGGGACTTGAGCGACGCGATTTTCCACATGCCGCTCCTGGCGGCGGTCAAGCGCCGCTATCCATCGGCGGAAATCGACTTCCTCGTTCCGGAAGAGCATCTCGATCTCGTGGCCAGGTCGGGCCTGGCGAAGGAGTGCATCGTCTACAAGGGCGGGCAGCTCAACCCGTGGCGTCCGGCCTACGGTTCCCTGCTCAGGAAGCTCTCGGAACGCAGCTACGACATGTCGGTCGTCATGAGTTTCAGGCCCCACCCTCGTCTCGAATTGGGCGCGCTCGCGAGCGGTGCGAACCTGCGTCTGGGGCCTAGTCACGATGACGGCTGGCCCGCAGTGAATTTCGAGGTCCGCCCCCGTGAGGGAGCGGCGGGTTACTGGGGCGACCGGACGGTCCTCACGGCGCCGTTCCTGGGCTTCGCACCGGCGGAAATCCGACCGGGGTGGCCCCTGCCCGACGACCTCATGCGCCACGCGGCCCAGCAGGTGCACTTCCACAAGCCCAATCCGGATCAGATGCTCATTGGTGTCGACCCGGGCACGACCAAGAGCCGGCACCGCTTCGCGCCGGAGAGCTGGCACTTCGTGATCCGGCAACTGACCAGCCAATTCGTGTGTTCGGTGCTGCCCCTGGGGCACCCCGATGACCGGGACCACCTGAAGGATTTCTCGGCGCGCCTCTCGGACATCCCCGTCGGCCTCAAGCGGGAATCGTTGCTCGAGATGCTTGTCCTGCTCACCCAGTGCGACCTTTTCCTTGCGGGCAACACGGACCTCTTCCACTTCGCGGTGGCGCAGGGGGTGCCCACGGTGGGTCTGTTCACGGAGGCCGAGGCGGCGCATTTTCGGCCGAACGAACGGCCCCGGGTGCGTGTGCTGGAGATCGAGCGGGGCGAGAAGGTCGATATCGAAACGCTGATGGAGGCCGTGGAAGCGGTTACCGAGGGTCGTGCGAGCACGGCGTCCACCGTCATCGCCGATCCCGGCGCCCATCCTTCCGCCTCGAACGAGGGAGGCACGGTTCCCGGGTCGGCGGATGTCTGAGGTGGGCGACGACGCCCCTCGCCTGCTGTTGCTGGCACCCAACTGGCTGGGCGACGTCGTCATGGCGTCGCCCTTGCTTTCCCTGCTGGCTGGCGCGGTCGATGACCGGGGCCGCGTCGCGACGGTGGTCCTGGCCGTCCGCAGGAGATGGGCACCTCTCTTCGAGGACGACCCGCGGGTGGCGCGGATCCTGCCGGTCGAAAGGACCGGTCACCATCGGGGCTTGGGCGGTCTGTGGAAACTGGGACGTGATTTGCGGCGCGTCGGTGCCGACGGCGTGGTCCTTGGCCCTCCATCCCTGCGGGCCGCTGCGGTTGCCGCCCTGGCCGGACTCCCTGTCCGCGTCGGGTACCGAAGCGACGGCAGATCGGCGCTGCTGACCCACGGCCGCCGGGTGCCGGTACGGGGCGCCCAACACCACGGGGACGAATTGCTCGCTCTCGGACGGGATCTCCTGGCCGCGGTCGGGCTGAGGTCGGTCACCGGTCCCGGGGACCCGGGGCGCCCGGGACTGCCGGGGTGCGCCAACGTGTTGCCGATTCGTGGGGGGGACGAAGGCCCTGTCTGGGTGTTCGCACCCGGGACGACCTACGGGGAGGCCAAGGTATGGCCCGTGGCCCCGGCGACGGCCTTCGTCGACGCGGCCGTGGCGCGGGAGGGCGTGCGCGTGGTTCTGCTGGGCGATGCGGCCGCCGGCGGGTTCGCACGGGAGATGGCCGCTGCGAGCGGTGTGGCATGGAGGAAGGAACTGCCCGGTGGGCCGGGAGTCGTGGACCTGACGGGCACGACGTCGTTGCTCGACGCGGTGACCATGCTGAAGACCGCCGCGGCCTTCGTGGGCAACGACAGCGGGCTCATGCATCTGGCCGCAGCCCTCGGCGTGCCGACGGTGGGCATTTTCGGCTCGTCCAATCCCGATTGGACGGCCCCTCGCGGACCCTGGATCGCGACCGTGGCGGCGGACGGATTTCCTTGCCGCCCGTGTTATCGCCGACGATGCAACCAGGCCGAGTTCTGCCTCGATCGCGTCGGCGCGGACGAGGTCCTGGCCACAACGACCGCGCTCCGGGACCGGGCCGCAGCGCAGGAAGGATGAGCCGTGGCGGTCTGGCGTGAACCTTCTATGTGCCGTGAGGTGGGGCCGGTGCTCTTCCTGGACCGGGACGGTGTCGTCATCGAGGACCGCGAC
>JAUUZX010000253.1 GCA_030592025.1 bacterium
AGCACCGGAAGCTGCTGGAGGACCTGCAGCAGCAGGGGTACCTGCGGGTGCTCGTCGATGGTGAACTGCGCGAACTGGAGGAGGACATCCACCTCGCGCGGGGCCAACTCCACGACATCGCCGTGGTGGTGGACGGCATGGTGAGCCGGCCGGGTATCCGGGACCGACTCAAGAGCGCCCTCGACCGGGCGGCGGCCCTGGGCGACGGCACCGTCATCGTCTGGAGCGACGGCAAGCAGCACGTCTACAGCCGGTCGGCGTCCTGCCCCGGGTGTGGCCGGGGTTTCGCCGCGCCGGAGCCGCGCCTCTTCTCGTTCAACTCGCCGGCGGGTTCCTGCGAGGCCTGCAACGGGCTGGGCTCCCTGCGGACCATCCTGCCCGAGGCCCTCGTGCCGGACCCGAAGCTTTCCCTGGCCCAGGGGGCCGTGGAGTTCCTCAAGGGCAAGGAGACGAGTTGGCTGTACGTCCAGCTCGAGGCCCTGGCCGACGCCCTCGCGTTCCGTCTCGACACGCCGTTCGGTGAGCTGACCGAGGAGGTGCGGCAAGCCGTGTTCCACGGCTTCGACGAGGCCCTGGCGAAGTCCCTGGGTTCCCATCGTCACTGGAACGCCTTCCTGCGGGACTGGACCGGACTCGTGCCGGAGCTTGTGCGCCGCCACCGGGAAACGAAATCGGAGCGGGTGCGCGGCTCCCTCGAGCGGATGATGGTCGAGCAGAAGTGCGCAGCCTGCGATGGCCACCGGCTGCGTCCCGAGGCCCTCAACGTGAGGGTGGCGGGTCGTCACATCGGTGAAGCGGTGGCGTTGACCCTGAGCGAGTTCAGCGTGTGGATCGACGGGGTCGCGTTCCCCGGGGAGCGGGAGCGGACCGTCGCCAAGCCGATCCTCGAACAGATCCGCCACCGCCTGCGTTTCCTGCTCCAGGTGGGGGTGAGCTACCTCTCCCTGGCCCGGGGCACGGGCACCCTGTCCGGGGGCGAGGGCCAGCGGGTCCGCCTGGCGACCCAGGTGGGCAGCCAGCTCACCGGCGTGCTCTACATCCTCGACGAGCCGAGCGTGGGGCTCCACCACCGGGACATCGGCAAGCTCATCGCCACCCTCGAGGCCCTGCGCGACCGGGGCAATTCCGTGATCGTCGTGGAGCACGACCGGGACATCATGCTGGCGGCCGACCACATCGTCGATCTGGGCCCCGGCGCGGGTGAACACGGGGGGCGGGTCGTGGGCCAGGGCAGCCCGGCCGAGGTGGCCGCCGCCGGCGGGACACCCACGAGTGACTACCTCGCCGGACGCGTGGGGAGGGGAGGCCCCGAGCCCCTGACCGGCGGCGCCGTCGGCGCACCGCGCCTGATCATGCGGGGCCTGCGGGGACGCAACCTGGCGGGCATCGACCTGGAGATCCCCCTGGGCCGCCTGACGGTGGTGACGGGCGTGTCGGGGTCGGGCAAGAGCACGGCGGTCCACGACACGCTCTACCGCGAACTGGCCATGCGCAAGCACAACGCCCGGCGTCGGCCCGAGGCTTTCGATTCCCTGGAGGGCGACGAGGACATCGTCTCGGTGGTGCTCGTGGACCAGACACCCATCGGCCGCTCGCCGCGCTCCACGCCGGCCACCTACACCGGACTCTACAACCACATCCGCAAGCTGTTCGCCGAGACCAACCTCGCGCGGCTGCGGGGCTACAAGGCCGGGCGCTTCAGCTTCAACACCGCGGGCGGCCGCTGCCCGGTGTGCGAGGGCGCCGGCGTGCGCCGCCTGACCATGGACTTCCTGCCCGACGTCGAGGTGCTGTGCGAGGAATGCGGCGGCCGTCGCTTCGACCACGAGACCCTCGAGGTCCACTTCAAGGGCCAGGACATCGCGTCGTTGCTGGAGATGACCGTGGAGGAGGCGCGGGAGGTGCTTGAGCACATCCCGCCCTGCCGCAAGGTGCTGGACATCATGCACGGCGTGGGCCTCGACTACCTCAGGCTCGGCCAGTCCGGCGGCACCCTCTCCGGGGGCGAGGCCCAGCGCATCAAGCTGGTCAAGGAGCTGGTCAAGGGTGGGACGCGCCACACGCTGTACATCCTCGACGAGCCCACCACCGGGCTCCACCATTGCGATGTGGACCGGCTCCTGGCCGTGCTCGGCCGCCTGCTGGCCCAGGGCAACAGCGTGCTGGTCATCGAGCACCACGCCGAGTTCATCCGGCGGGCGGACCACGTCATCGATCTGGGCCCCGACGGCGGCGATGGCGGCGGGCAACTGATCGCCAGCGGCTCCCTGGCCGACATCATGGCGGCAGACGGTTCCCACACCGGCACCATGCTGCGCGAACTCTTCGCCTGAAACACTTGCTCTTCGCCTGATAACACTTGCTCTTCGCCGGAGACACCCGCTCTTCGCCTGAAACTCTCGGGGCACCCCCGGTTTCTGACTTGGCGACCGGCGGTGCGGGGGTTAGATTTCCCGGGTCACGGTCGGCCCGGTGCCGGCCCTGCCCACGACACGCTACCGGGAGAATCCGCCTTGTCCGAGACTCCTCTGCTGGCCACGCCACTCACCGAGTGGCACCGCACCCACGGTGCGAGGATGGTCCCCTACGCCGGTTACGAAATGCCCGTCCAGTACGAGGGCGTGTTGGCCGAGCACGCGGCCTGTCGGGAGCACGTGGGCCTCTTCGACATCACCCACATGGGTGAGATCGAGGTACGCGGTCCCGGGGCCGAGGCCTGGCTCGACGGGCTGGTCACCAACCGGGTGGCCGGCATCGATCCGGGCAGGATCGTCTACACGGCCCTGTGCCGGGAGGACGGCGGCGTCCTCGACGACATGCTCATCTACCGCCTCGCCGACGAGACCTGGCTCGTGGTCTGCAACGCCGCGAACCACGCCAAGGTCGCGGCCTGGTTCCAGGACCACCGCCCGGACGCGGGCGTCGAGGTGGAGGACCTGAGCGACAGCACCTCCCTCATCGCCGTGCAGGGTCCCGAGTCCCAAGAGGCCCTCGTGCGCCTCGGCGTCCTGGCCGACCGCACCGACGACATCGCCGCCCTCGGTTTCTACACGTCCTTCACCCACGGGGGGCCCGGCGGTCGCTGGATCGTGTCGCGGACGGGCTACACGGGGGAGCACGGCTACGAGCTCTACCTGCCCAACGCCGACGCCCTCGCCGCCTGGGAGGAGCTGCTGGCCAGGGGCGCGGACCTGGGTGCGGTTCCCATAGGTCTCGCGGCGCGGGACACGCTGCGCTTCGAGGTGTGCTACTGCCTGTACGGCCATGAGCTCGCCGAGGACATCACGCCCCTGGAGGCGGGCATCGGCTGGGCGGTCAAGCTCAAGAAGGACGCCTTCATCGGCCGGGATGCGTTGAAGGCCCAGAAGGCCGCGGGCGTGCCGCGCAAACTCATCTGCCTGGGCATCGAGGGCCGGGCCATCGCGCGCCAGGGCGCCGTCGTGTCCTGGGGCGGGCGCGAGGTGGGCACCGTCACCAGCGGCACCTTCAGCCCGACCCTCAAGGTTCCCTTGGCCCTGGCCCTGGTCGCCGTGGATGTCGGCGACGACGATCTGACCATCGACGTGCGCGGCAAGTCCGTACCGTGCCGGACGGTCGCGTTCCCCTTCCTCAAGGCCCGCACCAAGGGTGATCCGCGGGCCGATCGCACGCTGTCCCCCTGACAGCCAACCGCCTGGAGGCAACCATGGTACCCGACGATCGCAAGTACACGCAGGACCACGAATGGGTGCAGGTCGAGGACGGGATCGGGACCGTCGGCGTGACGGAGTTCGCCGCCGGCGAGCTGGGCGACATCGTGTTCGTCGAATTGCCCGAGACCAGCAGCGAGTTCAGCCAGGGTGACACCGTGGGGACCGTCGAATCCGTGAAGGCCGTGGCGGATCTCTACCTGCCGCTCTCCGGCGAGGTCGTCGAGATCAACGAAGCCGTCGTCGACAACCCCGAGCTCGTCAACAGCTCGCCCATGGAGGACGGTTGGCTCATCAGGATGCGCCTGGCCGACCCCAACGAGTTCGAGCAGTTGCTCGACGCATCGGCCTACAACGACCTTCTGGGAGGCTGAGCCAGCGATGGCCTACGTGCCGCACACGCCCGAGGATATCCGGGCCATGCTCGACGTGGTCGGTGTCGCCGACGTCGACGATCTCTTTGTCCACCTGCCCGCCGATGTGCGCCTGGCCCGGCCGCTAGCGTTGCCGGACGGCCTGTCGGAGGAGGAGGTTCGGCGCTACTTCCAGGCCGCCGCGGCCCGCAACCACGGGGTCGGCGAACTGACCAGTTTCCTGGGTGGCGGCATCTACGACAGCATCGTGCCCGCGGCCTGCG
>JAUUZX010000059.1 GCA_030592025.1 bacterium
CTCGGCAGCACGTTCGCCTTGGGGGCGAAGTTCGACGGCACCGTCCGCACGGGCACCAACGCCCAGACACTGGTGGCCGAGGGGGCCAACGTCGATCGTTCGGCGACCCTGTGGTTCAAACACCGGGTGCTGCGCCGTGAGAAGAGCCAGTTCGCCGTCGGCCTCAATTGGAACTACGCCAAGACCTTCATCGTCACCCCCCAGGAATTCGCACGCGCCATCCTCGACGGCGAGGGTCTGGACACCGCGCCCTTGCTGAAGAGCGTCAAGGGCTGGACCGCCCGCTTGACCCTGGACTACGCCTACGCCTTCTCCCCCACCTACGCCCTGCGCGCCAGCGGGCACATCGGTCTTTACGAGGAGCCTTTCACCTCCGACGTGTCCAAACCCACCCACCGCCTGGGCCTGCTGATGGAGATGGATCTCAAGCACAAGTACCGCCTGCCCGTCGGGGTGACTCTCGGCCGCACCCAGGGCTTCCCCGACGACGACCCCACCGCCGGGCTCTCAGGCACCCTCTTCGGCGTGTGGTACACCGGCCAGGAATCCTTCGTCGTGGGGGTGGAAACGGGCTACATGACCCTGCCGGTGCTCGAGAGCGACGAGAAGATCGACGCCATGTACGGCGTCTTCACCGTCCGTTACTACTTCTGAGGCCGGGTGGTCGGCCGGTGGCGATGGCCCAGGTCAGCGGATCCGCAGCTTGCGCGAAGCGAAGATCGACTTGGTGCCGAAATTGAAGATGAGGTCGCCGTCCTCACTCAGACCGAAGTCGAAACGGACCGCTTCCACCGACGGCAAGAGGACGCGGAAGCCTGCACCGTAACCCGCCCGGGCGCGCCGGATGCTGAAGTCCTCGGGACGTGACCAGGCCACCCCCGCGTCGGCGAAGACCGCCGCCTCCAGGCCGATGCCGAAGGACCACTTGAAGACCCCCACCGACCGCACCGGGGCGATCAGGTAGCGGTACTCCAGGTTGTAGATCAGCTGGTTCTTGCCGTAGAGCTCCTGGCCCAGGTCCTCCAGCTCGTAGCCGCGGATGCTGTTGGCCCCCCCCATGAAGTACTGCATATACCCCGGGATCTCCCGGCCCACCCGCCCCGACTGGAGCGATAAGAGGGGTCCGGTGGCGAGGGTTTGCCTGCGCCCCAGGGGCTGGTAGCGCACCACATCGAAATCCAGGGCCCAGGTGTTGGCGTCGCCCCCCAGGTAGAGGAGGGCGATCTCGTTGTGCCAGCCGTCGTGGGGCACCCGCCAGGAGTCCCGGCTGTCCATGCCGACCGTGCCGCCGATCTGCCAGAGGTCGTCGTAGTTGTCGGGATCCAGGGTGATGCCCGGCTCGTCGCTTCCCACGCCATAGTAGCCGCCGCTGATGGACAGGCGGCCACTGTGGCCGATGTACTTCCCGGCCGTGAGCGCCGCCCGGTCCGAGGTCTGGTCGAAACTCAGCAGCTTGTTGCGGCGGTTCTGATGCCAGGCCTCGACGCCGGCCGAGACATGGTTGCCGGTGATCCAGGGATTCTCGGCCTTGAAGCGGTAGGTCGTCGCACCGCCGAAAACAGCGCTCCCGGAAAGCGTGACACCACGGCCACCGAAATTGGGCGACGCCACCCCAAGACCCGCCGAAAAGCCGTTCTCCTCGGTGTAGTTGAGCGCCGGGTAGGGGATGATCCAGGGCATTTCGGTGAACTCGAAGTTCAGGGCGACTCCGTCCTCGTGCGCAGCGCCCGTGACCTCCACCGAACCGAAAAGGGCCAGGTTCTCCAGCCGCGTGACATCGTCCAGGACCAGTTCCGGATCGAGAGGATCGCCCACGTCGGTCCAGATCTCCCGGGCGATGACCCAGTCCTTGGTGATGTGGTTGCCGGCCAGCGTGAGGTCCGTGACGGGGACCCCACGCCAGGATTCCATGTCGTCATGTTTCGTCTCGCCATCCTGGGCGCGCGCGGCAAACCCCGGCCCCAAGGCCAGCAGGAACACGATGATCGCCGCGGTGATCCTCATCAGAACTCCAGGCCGATCCCGATGGTGGTCCGCAGGTCGTCACGCTTGGAGACGTTGCCGTCAGCATCCGGTTGGGGGCTCTCGACCCGGTCCCAGTACGCCGCCAGGTCCAGGTCCAGGACGTCGCCCAGGATGTCGAACGAGAAGGCGAGCCGGGCGTGGTGGAAGGCGTTTGAAGCGTCCGGCACGCCGATCTGGGCGTTGTAGTCGAGCATGAACTCCAGGTCGCCGGTGATGTCCCACTCCATTTCCGTGTAGGCAATGATGGTGCCGTTGCTGATCCGGCTATCCTCGCCGGCCTCGACGGACATGTAGCGGGTCGCCTGGTAGCCCCCGCTGAAGCCGGCGCTCAAGTCCAGGTCCCCGTCCCGCACGATGACGTAGCCCACGCCCGCGGCCACGGTCGACTTGACGTCGATGTTCTGGAAGGGGTCCCGCAGGAAGTTGGCCATGAGCGGGTTCACGAAGAAACCCGCGGCGACGAGGACATCAAACCCCACGGACGTGTTGTGGTTGTTGATGGTCTCGACGTCCCCGACGCGGCCGTAGTTGCCGGTGTAGTCGAGGGTGCCTCGGGTACCGGGGGTCAAACGGCGCACCCTCAGGACGGAATTGAGGTCGGACTGGTTGGTGTTGCCGCTGCGGGTGACCAGGCCGAGGCTGGCCTTGGCCGACCAGAAGTTCCTCTCGCTCAAATCGCCTTCGATGATCAGGATCAACCATTCGCGGGGCAGTTTCCGGATCCCGCCGAGGGTGTGGATGGCCACGGTATCGCCACGCATGACCGCCGTACCGGTGTAGGTGCCCAGGTCCTCGAAGCGGTAGGTCAGCACCCGGGGCGAACGCAGTTCGGCCACGTCGGTCCAGTCGAGCTTCAGCAGGTCGAGTTCGTCGCTGTCGAACTCCAGGTCGCGGTCCCGCAACGATTCCAGGTTGCCGCCCAACCACTCCCCCGAATTCATGCGGATCCAATCCCAGGCGTTGGCGTCGGGTTCGGGAGGTCGCCAGGACTCCGCGGCGGCCGACGGCACCCCCCACAGCAATACCAGGAGGCACATCGCCGCGATCGAACGAACCTTGGATTCGTCCTTCATCATCCCTCGTTCCCCGCATTTTCGTCCGGATCCTGCACCGGTGTTGTGGAACGGGGCGAATCGTTCCCTGGCGCCTCGACCTGGCGAACGGGTTCCGTACCGTGGAAATGGACGTCCTGCTGCGGGAACGGGATGGAGATGCCCTCCTCGTCAAAACGCATCTTCACCGTCTTGGTCACGTCCCAGTGGACATCCCAGTAGTCCTTGGTCTTCACCCAGGGGCGCACCACGAAGTCCACCGACGACTCACCCAGGGCGTGCACCCGCACCATGGGCTCCGGGTCATCCAGCACCATGTCGTTCGCCGCGAGGATCTCGTCGAGGACCCGCTCGGCATGGGGAATGTCGTCGCCGTAGGAGATCCCGAAGACCAGATCTACCCGCCGGATTCTCTGGTCGGTGACGTTCTTGATGACATCGCCCCAGATGCGGCTGTTGGGCACCATGAGCTTCTGGTTGTCCACGGTCAGCACGGTGGTGGAGACCATGCTCATGTGCTCGACCTTGCCGAAGACGCCGCTGATCTCCACCAGGTCCCCCACGTCGTAGGGACGGTTGATGAGGATCATCATGCCCGCGGCCAGGTTGGACAGGCTGTCCTGCATGGCGAAACCGAGGATGAAGCCGACGACACCGAGGCCGGCAAACACCGGGCCGAGACTGAACCCCAGCTGGGATAGGGCGATCAGCACCGCCAGCCCGATGACCGAATTGTAGACCCCCTTGATGATCATCCGGCGCAGGAGCTGGGAGATGCCGAGTCTGGCCTTCTCCAGGCTCTTGGTCAGGGCCTTGCGCACCAGGATTGCCAGGAGACGGCCGGCGAACAGGACGGCCAGGACGAGGAGCAGCTTGACCAGGAACACGGGCCCGTTCTCGGTCAACCAGGAGATGAGACCGTTCCATCCCTGACTGATGAGGGTGACGGTGACCCTGGCATCCAGCAGTCCGGACGCCAGATCCTGGGTCGTGGTCACGAGATCGGTGCGAAGGTCCCTGGTGGGCAACTCCAGGTTGTCCATGAGGCCGAGCACCACGCCCTGGCTCGCCGCGTTGGCGTGCAGGTTCTTGCTGGTGGCCACCAGGAGTGCCGTGATGTCGGCGTCGTCCGGGGCCTCTTTCAGCCTGGTGTTCAGTTTGCCAACGCGCTGGATGTCCAACTGCAGGCGGCCGGAGAGTTCGTCGGCACGACCGGCCAGCAGGCCGGAGAACACCTCGCGTGGCCCCGCCGTATCCTGCCCCAGCTTGTCCAGGCTCTGGATGTGGTCCCAACCGTACTGGTAAATCCTGTTCAGGCGGCTGGTGAGGAGGACGACGCGGTCCTCAAGGGCCGAACGGTCGACCGGCGCGGTGCCGGTGCGTCGGGCCCGGTAGCCGTCGATTTCAGTGCGCAGCTCGTCGATCACCTCCCAGATCATCGGGGTGACCTCGGTGAATACGATTTCCGCCCGGTCGCGCAGTTCGTGGTGGGCCTCGTCCTCTTCCGACGCGACGACGACACCGGCAAGATCCTTCAAGGTCGCCATGAAGCTATCCCGGCTGTTCGCCAACTGGATCCTCAGGACGAGGCTGTCCTCGGCGCTGGCCGCGGCCAATCGGCCCCGGTAACCCGTAATATCCTCCACGATGGAGTCCAGGCGGGCCATCACCGTGGCTGCCCGCGGGCCCACCTCGTCAGCGGTGGCGCCGGCGAGCGCTTCCTCGGTCGCCGATACCTGCTCCTGACCCTGCGCAGCCACGGGCGCGACCGTCACCAGACCGAGCAACAGAATCACCAGCATGAGTATTTCGAGTTTCTTCATGATTCCCTTCCAGTGTCCCAACAGGATCCTGCCGGTCAGAGCGATAACTTCATCAATCCGGCCAGGCCCCGCGTGAACCCACTTGGTGGCGGCAGCAGGGCATCCAGTTCATCGGTGGTCTCGACCCATTCGCACAACCCGGGCAGCATGATGAAATCGATCAGACCGTAGAGAGCCTGCCAGCCGCCGACCAGCGTCTGCACCTCGCCGTCCATGACCATGCTGCGGTAGTCCATGTTGGTGCTGCCGACGGTGAAGTAGTAGATGAACCCCTCCCTCTCCTCCGGCGAGAGATCCTCCACCAGACCCTTGATCAGGCCGAACCAACCGGCTGCGAGTTGTTCGGGATAGTTGCGCACGTCCGGAACGTTGCCGGCGTCCGTGCCATCGACGGACTGGCTGGCCAGGTACTCGATGTGGGCACGGATGACGACCGCCAACTCCGGACGCGCCAACAGCTTCTCCCAGGCGGTCCCCGAGGCGAAGAAGTTCGCTTTGAGGTGGATCTTCGGCAACACCTTCTCTTCGTCGGCCAAGTACCGCTCGGTGTAGCCGAGGGAGTCCAGCAACGCCGCAACGTTCGCGATTTCGGCCCCGGCCGACGGGTTCCTGGGGTAGACCCGATGTGCCCAGGAAGGCCTGTTCTCCATACCCTGGGTGATACGGCCGGCGATGTCGCCCACCCCCTGGCGCGGTGCGTAGAGCCCCACCTTCAGCAGCCCGTCGTAGGTGGAGAGCTGGGCGTCCATCTCTTTGGAAAAAACCAGCAAGCGCCCCATCAAGCCATGGGCCCGGGCCAGGGTGGGGGCTGCGCCGCTGGGCGCCGAGTCCTTCGTCGGTGCGATGACCAGCACCTTGCACCCGCGCTGGGCGCTGCCCGCCAGCAGGGAGGCATAGATGTAGCTCTGCCACAGGGAGTCGGGCACCTCGAGCACCGAGCCGGGCGGCATCAGGCTGTAGAGCACGGCCTTGGACACGTTGACGGGCTTGGCGTGGAAGCCGGTCTCGTTGTGGAGCTGGAGCACCCCGCCGCGATCATTGATCCAGGCCGGTGTCCGGGCGTCGTGCACCGCCTGCAATTGCGCGTCGTAGTCGGTGGGCCTGGTCCGCTCGCGCAACGGGAAGGGGATCTCGTGGGGTTCGTAGCCCTGGGCCTCGAGCAGACGGCGCGCCGCGTCCTTCACGGCCAGGGCGCCCGGTCCCTGGATCATGATGGCCCGGTCCTCCCAGTTGGCGCCGATGTAATGCTCACCGATGCCCATGCCCGTGAACATGGCCGTGCCGCGGCGGGGATCCTCCTCGCAGACGTCGTAGAACGCGATCTTGCGGTGGTCCCGCATCATGTTGTCCGGGATAGCCATGATGCCTATGCTGTGCCAACTGAAGAACGACGGGTCGGCAGGGTTGGTGATGTTGATGTGCACCTTGATGCGGTTCTTCAGCCACTTTTCTCCATACTGGCCGGCGCCGATCTGCAGCAGGTGCGATGCGGTCACCGCCGCGCGTAGCCGGTCCTGGGTCTCGCGTACGCGCTGTTCCCACTCCTCGAATCCCTTGGGCAGGCTCAGTTCGTAGTCCAGCGGCTCCGTCAGCAACCGCAGCCACAGGCGTGCCTTGTTGATCTCGAAGTAGTGCTGATCCAGCAGGATGAAGTACTGGGGCAGCTTGCCCGTCTCGTCGTAGGCCTCCACCCGCTCGATCATGGTCTCGAGGTAGTTGAGGGTCTGGGCGTAGGCGACGCCATCGGGCTCGCCCTTCCCGTTGCGGCCCCGGTAATCGTGGATCCACAGCACGTGATAGTCCTCGGCCAGCCGCACCGAGCGGGCCATCTCCCACTGGAACTGCTCGTTGATCACGTACCAGATCCTGTTTTCCCTGGTGAACGGCTGCTTCACCGAACGAGCAATGATGTCGTTCAGTTCATCCTGGGAATCGTGCTGGTCCGGCGTCAGGGCGTACTGCAGGGGCAGCCAGACGAAGCGGGAGTCCTCCCACCGTTCGCGCAACCGTTGCCGGTTCTCCTCCATGATGTCGCAGAGGGTCTGGAAGACGTAGAGGACATGGCGCACCCGGTCCTCCGGCACTCCCGATTCGGACAGGACCCAGCTGGCGTAGTCGGTCTGGGCAATGGCGATCATGCCCACCAGGGAGTCGTCCTTCTTGCGCTGGCCCAGCAGGTAGTTGTAGGGGATCAGCACGTCGTCCAGCAGGGCTTCGCGGGCCTTGAGGCTGAGCGCATGGCCCTGCTCCGTTACCCCGTCCGCACCGAGAGCGCGGGAGAAGGCCAGGTCCAGGGTCTCGTGGTAGACGCGGATCTCTTCGGGCAGCAAGTGGCCCCGCGGGAACCTGGCGTCGGTGGCGTTCATGTGGGCCTTCAGCCCGGCGATGACCGGCGCCATGGCCTCGTGCGGATCGGCGCCTTCGGGTTCGGCGAAGGGCTGGCTGAGTTCGGCGACCCAGTGCGCGCGTTTGCGGAGTTCGGCCAGGGAGTCGCGCAG
>JAUUZX010000290.1 GCA_030592025.1 bacterium
AGGCCATCAAGGCGCGCCTGGAGGGGGACCCGGTGCCCGGAGGGGGCTGGCCCATGGCCGACGACGGGCGTCTGCGGCCCGCAGGAGAACTGGTGGAGACCTTCGCCGCGCCCGAAGGTTACTCGCCCCTGGGCCACGAGGCGGCGGGGGATCTGCAAACAGCGGAGAAGGCACTCATCGAGGCGGCCCTGCAGGGCACCGGCGGCAACCGTCGCCAGGCGGCCGACCGCCTCGGCATCAGCGAACGTACCCTGTACCGCAAACTGAAGCTGTACGATCTTTCGTGAGTGGCGGGAGCCGTTTACAGAACGATGGGATTGTCCTATAATGATGCACGACCTGAACGAACCACTTGCCGACTCGACCCCTGAGATCGCGAGGACTTCGATGCTGCAACTACGGGTGCGCCCGTTCCGGGGCCGCAGTCTGTCCGTGGTATGTGCGGTGTGCGTGCTGCTGCTCATGGTCATGGCGGGCCCGGCCGCGGCCACCAAGTACGCCGGCGCCTTCATGGAGAACGGCGGCGGCGCCCGCGCGCTGGGCATGGGCGGCGCCTTCACGGCCATCGCCGACGACCCCTCGGCCACCTTCTGGAACCCCGCCGGTCTAGCCGGCGTCCAGGAGAGCGAGTTGCTGATCATGCACTCGGAACGCTTCGGTGACCTCATCGACCGCGACTTCGTCGCCTACACCCAGCCGGTGAACTGGAGTCTCTTCGGCGGCGAGTCCGCCGGACTGGGCCTCACGATCATCCGCCTGGGCATCGACGACATCCCCTTCACTGCGCACCTCGCCGAACAGCTCGACACCGACGGCGACGGCGAGATCGACGATCCCGAACTCGCCGGTCTTTTCAACCTCCGGGACCAGTTCCGCTACGAGAGCGACCAGGAACTCGCCCTGATGTTCTCCTACGGCGAGAACCTCGGGTCCTGGCGCGTTGGCGGCACCCTCAAATTCATCCGGCAGACCGTGGGGGACTACTCCAGCCTCGGCGTGGGGGTCGACGTGGCCATGCTCCGCCCGGAGCTCTGGCGGCACCTCGACTTCGGCGTCAAGTTCCAGGATCTCACCACGACCTACTTGTCCTGGAGCACGGGCCGCAATGAACTCATCGCCCCGGCCATCATCCCCGGCTTCGCCTGGCACCAGCCCGCTCCCCAGTGGAACATGCGCTTCACCATGGCGACGTCCTTCGAGACCCGCTTCGAGGACCGCCAGCTCGCCGATCAGTACAGCGCAGGCGACATCTCGACCAACGTCCACCTCGGCGGCGAGATCGCCTTCGCCGAACGGGTTTTCCTGCGGGGTGGCGTGGACAGTGGCTGGGACGCGGGCAACGTGACGGCGGGCGCGGGCTTCCGCATCGACCCCCTCACCGTGGACTACGCCTACGGGGGCGACACCCTCGACATCGACGAGATCACCCACCGCATCAGCGTCTCGGCGCGCTTCTAGATCCGGTCGTTCCTCAACCACCCGGGCGGTAGGCGTAGATGCGCTGCCCCGGGTGGATGAGGCTCGTCCCGTGGATGTTGTTGACCTTGCGCAGATGCGTGACGGTCACGCCCAGGGAGCGGGCGATCCTGCCCAACGTGTCTCCGTTCCTCACCTTGTAGCTGACCCGTTTGTACCCGTTGGGGGGCACGTAGTGGCCCTTCTCGTCGGCCTGGCGCCGGGCCTTGGCGGCGAGGTCCGCCGGCATGGGGATCAGGAGCTGGTCACCGGGATGGATCCGGTGGACGTCGCCGAGACGGTTCAAGGTCGCGATGTCGCCGACGCTGGTTCCCCAACGGCGGGCGATGTGGCCGAGGGTCTCGCCCCGCCGCACCTGGTGCCGACGCCACGTGAGGCGCTTGTCCGACGGGACCCGGGCGAGGGCCTTGCGGGTCCGGTCGCCGCGGCCGACGGGCACGCGCACGGGGTAGGGGCCCTGGTCGGGCGGGCTCGCGCCCCGCAGGAGCGCCGGGTTGAGGGCGAGGACATCGCCCACGGGGACGTCGGCGCAACGGGCGATGAGGTCGAGGTCGGTGGCGTCGTCCACCCGCACCGTGTCGTAGGCCAGGGGCTGCGCGTCGGCGACGGTGAAGCCGAACGCTTCGGGGTCAGCTCCGATGCGCGCCGCGGCGATGAACTTGGGGATGTGGGCGGTCGTCTCGGCGGGCAGCCGCAGGGACCAGAAGTTGTCGTGGCCGTGCTGCCGGATCCTGCGGGCCACGCGGCCCGGGCCGGTGTTGTAGGCCGCCAGGGCGAGGGCCCAGTCACCGAACTGGTCGTGGAGATCCCGGAGGTAGGCGGCGGCGGCGCGGGTGGCCATTTCCGGGTCCCGTCGCTCGTCCACCCACCAGTTCGTCCGCAGACCGTAGAGGCGTCCCGTACCCACCATGAACTGCCAGGGCCCGACGGCCGCGGCGCTCGAGACGGCCCGGTTGTTGAAGCCGCTCTCCACCAGCCCGAGGTAGATCAACTCCCGCGGCAGGCCCTCGGTCTCGAGGATGGAGCCGATGAGGGAGTCGACGGCGGCCTTGCGGTCGAGCCAGACCTGGAAGGAACGGCGGCCGTTCCCGCAGAAACGATTCTCCCAGCGCCGCACCGCCTGGTTGTCCACCTGGAGGAGGTCGGCGGTGATGGCCGGCAACGTGATCCCGGTGGCCGGCACCAGGGAGTCCGGGTAGGCGAAGCGGGACAGACGACCGTACCCCGCGGCGAGCAGACTGTCTTGTCGCATGGTCGAAACGGCGGCGGCTGTCTGTTCGGCGATGATCCCGGCCAGCAGGCGGGTGCGTCGCGCCAGGCTCAGGAGGTGGCTCTGGTAGAGGGAATCCGCCGTGGCGGCTCCAGGGGCCTCGACGGCATCCTGGAGGATGAACAGATGGTCCTCGGCGAGGCCCGTGTGGCCACGACCCGCCAGGGCGAGGGCTTCCGCGAAGAACGCCTCCATGTCGGCCAGGGGGATGGTGCCGTCGGGTCCCGCCGGAAGGGTCGGCTCCGGCGGCAGGGGCGTGGCCAGGATCGTGTCCGGCAGGGCTGCCACCGTGCTCGCTACGGTGGGCGGCTCCACGGCCGGTGGCGGAGTCGTGGTGGCGCAACCGGCGGCCAGCAGACCGGTCACAAGGACCAGGTGGGGCAGGAAACGGCCGGGAGAGAAAACGGGGAAACGTCTCACGTTGGATCCATCCGGGAGTTGGGCGTCCATCCTGACTATTTCGTGATGCCAACGCTCCGCAGCCGCGGAAGTTCCGCAGGCACGTCCATGAGCTCGGCGTGCCCGCACAGTAGCAAACACCGGGCCGCTTCGCCATGTTTGAGACTTGATCCTTTACGCATTATACGTCATAATACATGATGTATCATTGTACAGCCGGATCGGGACCGGGGAGAAGATGACAACGAGGGAAGCCACACTCAAAGGCCTCTTGGCCGGGGACCTTCCCCTGGAGCACGTCGGGCAACAGATGCGCGAAGCGGCCCGGCGCGCCGTCATGTCCGGTGACCAGGAGCGCATGGCGTCCGTGGCTCGCCTCATCCTCGCGGAATTGAGCAGGCGTGGCGACCTGACCTCCGTGGCGGTCCAGGGCGGCGGTGAAACCTCATCGGAACTCTACCTCGTGCGCAGTTCCCGCCGTTTGATCGATCTCACCGGTCTGGTGGCGTCGGACCCCGGAGGGGACCTGCCGCTTCCTCCCACCGAACCCCCTCGGGACGAAATTCCCCCGGTGCCCGAATTGCTTGATGTCGACGGCATGCTGGGAGCCATGGAGGAGGCCCAGAACCTGGAGATCGGTGACCCGCGGTCCGGAGAGTTGGGGGTTATTCTCGCGGGGATCCTGAGGCTCCTCGGTCGCTTCACGCCGCAATTCCGCCTCTTCGCCCTGCTCCACGAGACCACCGAGTTGGCCGACCCTCCGGGGAGC
>JAUUZX010000271.1 GCA_030592025.1 bacterium
GACAGCTGACGCGGCCTGCGGTCCAGGTACTCCTCGATGCCCAGGATGCGCGCGGCGTCCCCCACCCGGCGATCGATCTCGGCCCGGTCCATCTTCCGGATGCGCAGGCCGAAATCCATGTTCTCGCGCACGGTCATGTGGGGGTAGAGGGCGTAGCTCTGGAACACCATGGCGATGTCCCGGTCCTTGGGGTGCATGTCGTTGACGACCTGGCCGTCGATAGCGATCTCACCGTCGGTGATCTCCTCCAGCCCCGCGATCATGCGCAGGGCGGTGCTCTTGCCGCACCCCGACGGCCCCACAAGCACCATGAACTCGCCCTCGCGGATCTCGAGGTCGAGGTTCGCGATGACCTCCACGTCGCCGTAGCATTTGCGGATGCCCAGGAATTCGACTCGCGCCATGGTCTTCCTTCCGCGGCCGCCGCCGCTAGGGTGCCGGAGTGAGGATCCGCAGCCCACGGGCCGGAATCTCCACCTCGATGACGCCCCCGTCCGGGGCGAGGATAGAGCCCGCCACGTCGTCGCGCAGGGGCACGATGGGCCAGCCCTCGGGCAGGTCCACCGCCACGGTCACCGGATCGGCCCCGCGGTTGATGGCCACCAGGACCCGGTCCCCGCCGGCGCTGTCCACCCGCGAGAAGACGAAATGGTCCTTGCCGAACACCAGTCCCTCGCGCTCCCCGCGCCACAGGGCGGGGTGGGCGCGGCGAATGGCGATGAGTTGCTTGTACCAGGCCCGGAGGCCCTCGTCCCGGGGCTGCCCCGCGCCGGGTGCGATGTCCCGCTCCCCCCAGGGCATGTCGCTGCGGTTGTCAGGCCATGTACCCCCGGCCCGACCCACCTCTTCACCGTAGAAAATGCAGGGGATGCCCGCGGCCGTCATCTGCAGCCCCACGGCCAGGCGGAAAAGTTCCTTGTCGCCGCCCAAGGTGAACAGGGCGCCGTCGGTGTCGTGGCTCGACAGGTAGTGGGAAAGGAAGTACCCGTCGCGGACATCCTCCCGCCGTTGCAGGTAGCGGTCGTAGGCCACGGGACGCCCCCGGCCCAGAACGAAGCCCACCGTGCTGCCCTGGAAGCCGAAGTCGAAACCGGCGTCCATCTCGTCGGGGGCGAACCAGGGATCGAGGACCTTGTTGTCGCCACCCCACACCTCGCCCACGAGGAAGAAGTCGTCCCCCAACTCGGTTCGGGTGCGTTCCCGGTGCAGGCGCCAGAAGTCGTGCTCCACGTGCTTGACCGTGTCGAGGCGGAAGCCGTCGACCCCCGTGCGGGCCGCCAGCCCCAGGTGGGCGCCGAGCAGGTACTCGCGCACCTCGGGGTTGTCGGTCTTGAAATCGGGGAGGCCGGCCAGGCACTGGGTGAGGTCGTCGTCGCCGCAACGGGAGCCGAAGCGGAGCCAGGGTCGGCCCTTCTCGAAGATGAAATGGGCGTCGTAGCCGCAGTGGTTGTAGACCACGTCCAGCAGCACCTTCATGCCCCGGGCGTGGGCCTGCTCCACCAGTTCGACCAGCTGGGCCTCGGTGCCGAAGCGCTCGTCGATGGCGTTGAAGTCGTCGGCCCAGTAGCCGTGGTAGCCCCAGTCGAAGAACCCTGCCCCTGAGACGAAGCGTGGGATCTGCTTCACCACCGGGGTGATCCACAGGGCCGTGGTCCCCAGGTCGGCGATCTCGTCCAGGTGGGCAATGAGTCCGGTCAGGTCGCCGCCGTGGAAGCTGCCCACGCTTCCGGGCTCGGGATCGTTCTGCTCGTTGTTGGTGGGGTCACCGTCGGCGAAGCGGTCGATCATGACGAAGTACAGGACGGCGTCATCCCAGCCCTGCTGCGGCGTGACGACGACCGGACCGAGGGCGGCGGCCACGTCGCTCGACGGCGCTTCCGCCCCCCCGGCGGCGCAACCGGCCAACAGGCCGAGCAGCAGCATCCCGAGCAGCGATTTCCTGCGGTTCACGATGGCATCCCCTACCCGTTCAGGTCCCCCGAACGACAATGCCGGATTATCAGCCAAGGTCCCCCGTGCGGTCAAGGCGCAGGGTTCGCCGCCGGTACCGGACGGGGCGTCAGCCTCACCAGCAGCGACTCGTACCCCAGCAGCACCGCCTGGGGGCCCCACCCCGCCAGGGTGCCGTTCGTCCCGATGGTCACACCGTTCAATTCTTCGCCCGTGACCAGATCCACGGCGTCGTAGTCCCCCGCCGGCAACTGGCTCGCCAGGGCGGACAGGGTCCAACCGCCGACGGTGCCGCTGCGCAGGTTGTGAACCGCCACCACGGCATCCCCCTCAAACCGGCGCAGGAAGGCGTAGATGCTGGAGTTGGTGGCCTTGAGGGTGTGGTACGTGCCCCGGCGCAGGGCTGCCGAGGCGACGCGGGCCTGGACCATCTCCCGGTACCGGTTCCACAGGGAGCCCGGGTCCGCCGCCAGGGTCTCGACGTTCCACTGGACGTAGTCGTTGTTGAGGGAATTCCAGGGGCTGCCCGTGGTGAAGCCGGCGTTGGCCCCCGGCGTCCACTGCATGGGGCGCCGGATGTCCTCGTCGGGCTTGGTGCCGCGCATGCCCGTCTCTTCGCCGTAGTACAGATAGGGCACCCCCGGCAGGGTGAGCAGCATCGACGCGGCCACCATGTTGCGCCCCTCCACATCGCCCAGCTGGTCCCGCACCCGGTTCTGGTCGTGGTTGGCCAGGAAGGTGGCGTACTGCAGGAAGGGGAACTCCTCGCCCACGGTCTCGACCTTGTACATGAGCCAACCGGGGGCGCCGCTCTCGGCCGCGTCGACGGTGGCGCTGGCCAGGTCGAACTCGAAGCAGGTGTGGAGGCCGGCGTCGATGTAGCGCAGGACGATGTCCGTGCGGTCCCAGGCCTCGCCCACCGCATAGGCATCAGGGGCCACCGTGTCCAGGTGGCTGCGGAAACGGCTCCAGAAGTCGTAGGTCGCGGGGATGTTCTCCAGGGTGGCGCCGTCCTCGAGCATGTACTTGACTGCGTCGAGGCGGAACCCGTCGGCCCCCATGTCCTGGAGCCAGAAGGTCGCGGTGTCGAACATCTCCTCCTCGACGTCGGGGTTGGCGTAGTTCAGGTCGGGCATGCCGCTCCAGAACAGGCCGTAGAAGTACCCCCCGGAAGAGCTGTGCCACACGGGTTGGCCCCAGGGACCGCTGTAGCCAGGGTGGCTCGTCGACCAGCGGTACCAGTCGCGCCGCTGGGGGTCGCCGGCCCGGGCGGCGACGAACCACGGGTGCTGACTGCTGCAGTGGTTCATGACGTAGTCCACGATGACCCGCATGCCGCGGGCGTGGGCTTCGCTCATGAGCTCCTGGAAATCGGCGTTGGTGCCGTAGTCCGGGTTCACGTTGCGGTAGTCGGTGGCGTAGTAGCCGTGGTAGCTGGGCGAGTCGACGATGGGCATGAGCCACAGGGCTGTAACGCCCAGGTCGTCGGTGGTGGCAGGGTTGCCGTCGTTGAGGTAGTCCAGCCGCGAGATGAGCCCCTGGATATCGCCGACACCGTCGCCGTCGCTGTCCTGGAAGCTGCGCACGAAGACCTCGTAGAACACCTGGTCGTTCCACCAGTGGACCGGGCCC
This sequence comes from bacterium, assembly GCA_030592025.1. The sequence goes on from JAUUZX010000271.1 coordinate 3,583, forward strand.
TGGACCTGCAGGTCCTCGCCGCTGGGCGGGGGTGGTTTGGTGCCGCCACCGTTGTCGTCGCCGCCGCAGCCGAGCGCCAGGAGCAGGCCTCCCCAGGCGACCAGCCAACGCACGTTCCTCATGGACGTTCCTTCTTCCCGGGCGCGTCTAGCCCGCGGTGAGTTCCTCGATCTTCGCCGCCAGCAGGGCGCGCCCGTCCACGGTGCCGACGTCGGCGGTGAAGGATGGTGCCACCACCTGCACATCGGCCAGGCTCGCGGCGAAATCACCCAGGGCGTAATGGGAAACGGCGTTGGTCACCACGACGTCGTCGCGGGTGATGGCGCCGTCGTGACCGAACACCCAGCCGGCGGCCACCAGCGCCCCCGCGTCGAGGCTGTTCTGGTGGTGCCCCAGGGCACTCTCGGCGAAGCACTGGCCCGCTCGCGCCTGGTCCTTGGCCGTGGTCGCATCCACACCCTCGGTGACGGCGTCAGCAAAATGGGTCGCCGCCGTGCC
>JAUUZX010000167.1 GCA_030592025.1 bacterium
AAGCAGTTCCGCACCACCGGCCAGGGCATGGTGTTCACGGTGAGCCTGCGCAGTTTCCTGGAGAGCACGGTGGCCCCGGCGTCGGTCACGCTCACGGTTCCCGCGGCCTGGAGCGGCGAGGCGCGGGCCGGCCTGCAGCCGCTGCTGGATCCGGCAGGTGTGCCCTGGCACTTGGCCGAAGCCGGTGACACGCGCACGGCGTCCACGGGCAACGCGGCCGAGGTTCTCGCCGGCCAGGACCCCGGGCCTGCCCCCGACGACCTGGTGGCTGTCCACGACGCGGCCCGCCCTTTCGCCGACGGTGCCCTGCTGACGCGCCTGGCCGCGTCGGCCGCGGACTGCGGCGGCGCCATCCCCGGCGTGCCCGTGCCCGACACCATCGTGCGCCACGATCCCGGCGAGGACGGCGGGGTGATCTACCTGGAGCGGTCGCGCCTGCTGGCGGTCCAGACGCCCCAGGTCTTCCGCTGGTCCGCCTTCCTGGAGGCCCACCGTTGGGCCGCTGCGGCCGGTCGCGCGTTCACCGACGACGGCCGACTCCTCGCTGAGCGGGGCCTGGCCCCGAACATGGTGCCGGGGGACCCGGGCAACTGGAAGGTCACCAGCGACGCCGACTGGCGCCGGGCCGCCCTCCGCCTCGAGGCCTGACCGCCCACCCTCTTGCGGTCTGCCCCCCACCCTTCATATGATGGATGAACCTGGTCTTGATGCATGGACACGATACCCGAGAGGTGCCCCTGTGAGCCGACGTTCGTCTGTCCCCGTCCTTCTGGCGCTGGTGTGCGTGTTCGGCGGCGCTTTTTCCGCTGACGCCCAGGACGCTCCCCGTCTCGGCATCAGCGCCGCGAAGGACCACTACCTCGACGCGATCATCGTGCCCGACCGCGAGGAGTTCACCATCTACGTGGGCGCCTACGGAGCCGAGGGGGGCACGCCCCTCGTCCAGCCCGTTTCGATCCTGCGCTGGGTCCTGCACCAGGCATGCTGTGGAGCCTCCCTTGAGGTGCTCGACATCGCCTACAATCCTGAACTCGATCACGAAGGCAACCCCCTCGCCGGGGTGACCTCGTCCTCGTCTGCCTGCCTGGAAGGGGAGTCGGTGTGGTTGGCGACGCTGCGCGTGCGCTTGCTGGCGCCGGGAGCGGGGGACTACGTCTGGACGGCCGGGCCCTTCGGCTGGTCGGAGGATTGCGAGGGTGGCCAGCCCGTGTTCCACGGGATGCACCTGGTCATCACCGTCCCGGGAACGACCGACAATCCGCGGGTGTCCTGGGGTTCGTTGCGGGCCCAGTACCACACCCCGTAGGGAAACTAGTTCTCCTCGAGATCGGCTCGCAGGGCGCCCGTCGCGGCCTCCCTGTACACCTTCACCTGCCGGTACAGTTTCAGGCCCACGCGGCCGGCGCGGATGCCGTCGAGCAGGGCGTCGAGGCATTGGCCCAGGTCATCCCGTTGCTCGACCAGGCCGGTGAGACGGCGGCCCATGGCGGTGGCCTGGTCGCCGGTGAGGATATCCCGGGCCTCGGCCACGTGGTGGATCTTCAGCGCGAGCACCGTGAGCCGGTCGATGATGCTGCCGGGGGACTCGCTGTTCAGGGGGGCGGTCGCATCGACGGCTCCCGCCTCGGAGAGCCCGGCGTGGATCAGGTCGTCCAGCTTGTCCACGGCCTGGACGCGGCGGCGGTTGGAGGCGTCGATGGTGCGCTTGGTCTCTGCCAGGACCGTGTCCTTGACGCCCAGGTCGCGGCTCTTGTCCTCTTCATGCCACTGGAACGTGTTGATGAGCTGGAGGACCTCGGTCTGGGCGGCCCAACCCTCCGCCTGGGTGGGGGGTAGGAATTCGGCAACGGTCGTCCAGTCCCCGATGCGCGCTTCGGCCACGTGCCAGCGGATGATGACGTCCTCGAGGATCGGCTTCAACGCCGCCCAGGACGAAGGCACGAGGTTGCCGGGTTGGGGCGTGGTGCGTGGGGCGTCGGCCATGGTTCCTCCGGGGGGCGTGGGATCGAAACGAGCTTCCACGGTAGCGGTCCTGGAGGAGGAGGGCAAGTGGGGAGAGGGCACAAGCGGGGAGAGGACAAGTTCCCCTTGGGGCCTCGGGGTCACCGCGCTAGGATGGGCCGGCACGCCGAGCCGTTCACCGAGGAGACCCCGATGATCCGTGACCTGGGCCACGCCGACCTCCGCTGCCATCAGCTCCACCTCGGTGGCGACCGCAATTTCCACTATCTGCTGGGGGACCCCGTCACCGGACGGGCGGTGGCTGTCGATCCGGGCTTCGACGCGCCGGGTTTCGCCGCGGCGGCCCGGGAGCGCGACCTGGACATCACGATGATCCTCATCACCCACCCCCATGGCGACCATGACAGCGCCGCGGCGGAACTGGCCGCCCTCACCGGCGCCCGCATTCTGGCCGGCGTCCCCGGTGCCTACCGGGCCGAGGTCCTGACCGACGGCCAGCGCCTCGAGGTGGGCGATCTGGTCGTCGAGGCCCTGGCCACGCCGGGCCACGAACCCCACCACTTCTGCTTCCTCGCCACCGATCACCTGGTCACGGGCGACCTGCTGTTCTGCGGCAAGGTGGGCGGCACGGGGGACTTCTTCCCGGATTCGTCCGCGCAGCAGGAATGGGAATCCCTGCAGAAGGTGCTGCAATTGCCCGACGCGACGGTGGTGCTTCCCGGCCACGACTACTACGGCGGCGAGGGGACCATGCCCCATTCGACCATCGGTCACGAGCGCCTCCACAACCCGTTCCTGGCTGGGGATTTCGAGGCCTTCTGCCATCTCAAGGACAACTGGGCAACCTACAAAGAGAAGCACGGTATCCGATGACCACCGCCCCACGCAGTCCGGCCTGGCGCTGGATCCTGATCGGTCTGGCCCTGCTCGCCGTCGCCGCGGTCGCCGGCGGCCTGCATCGTGGGCCGTCCGCCGGCAGCGTGTTGCCCGTCCTGGCCGCCCTCGGTCTCCTGGGCGCCTGGATTGCGGCGGTGAGGTTCATCCTGCTGGACACCTGGGGACGCTGGTTATGCCTCGTTTCCCTGACGTTGGCCGGCGTGCTGGCCGCGACGGCCGGCAACATCGGGTTGGCCTGGGCCATCGGGTTGTCGGGTTTAGCCCTGGCGGCGCGCACCCTGCAGCCCTGGCGCCACGTGGGGGCCCGGCGTCGGGCCCTGGGCTTCGGCCTCGGCCTCCTGGCCCTGGGCCTGCTCATGGTGGCCCTCGGGTTCCGGGCGGGTGACACCCCGACCGGCGTGCTCCGCGCGATCCGCAACCTGGGCACCTGGTCCCTGTGGTCCCTCGTCATGTTCTGGTTGTGGTCCCTGTTCCATCTGGCCGTGCGCATGCGGCTGCATTTTCTGCGGCTGCGGCCCAAGCTCGCCGTGAGTGCGGTCCTCATCGGATTCGTGCCGCTGGTGCTGATCGCGGCCCTCGCCGTCCTCACCCTCTACGGCGCCCTGGGGGGCGCACGGGGTTCACGAGCCCGGCAGGCCCTCGAGACGTGGCGGACGGTGGTCGATGCGGGGGGCGACCTGTCCCCGGCCGTGTTCGACACCACCTTCGTGTGGCCGGAAGGGGCCGCCGAATCCCGCGGCGCCGTCCTCATGCCGACCCCGGTTTGGCCGGCGGCCATGGCGCGGGGGATGGCCCGGGAGTTCCCGTCCGCCACGGACACGACGGCCTGGTTCGTCGCCGACGGTCAGGTCTGGCTCCTGAAGTGGCGGGGGCTGGCCGGCGACTCCCCGTCGGTGCAGGGATGGCCCCTGGGCACGACACCCCTGCGACGGCTGTCCAAACTGCTCCAGACCGGGGTGGTGCTGCAGCGCATGGGGTCGACGAATCGTGACGAGGCCGACACCACCCGCTCTACCTTCCGCGTCATGCGCGAGAGCTACCGCGACGTGAGCGATGAGGCCGAATTCTGGAGTGATGTGCGCATCTTCGGCGGCACACTCCTTCTGCTGAACCGTTGGGATGATGGGGAATTCGCAACCACGGAGGTGCTCGTCAAACTCAAGGTGGGATGGCGTGACCTCTGGGGCGAGTTCGGCGGGAACGACAACCTCAACATCCTGCTGGTGATCGTCTTCTTCGCGCTGCTGGTCCTCTTCCTCGTGATCGAGAGCTTCGCCCTTTTCTTCGGCGTGCGCATCAGCGAGGGCATCGTGGCGGCGGTGCACGTCCTGCACCGGCGCACGCGGGCGGTGGTGGCGGGGGACCTGACCACTGAAATAGACGTCCCCAACGAGGATGAATTCGGGGACCTGGCCGCGAGCTTCAACGAGATGATCCGGACCATCCGCCAGGGTCAGCAGGACGCCCTGGCCCGGGAACGCCTGACCCGGGAACTGGAGACGGCCCGGTCCATCCAGGAACGGCTGTTGCCCAACGCGGCGCCGATCCTGGCGGGTTTCGAGATCACCGGCACGAGCGTGCCCAGCCGGGAGATCGGCGGCGACTATTTCGACTTCCTCGGGCAGGACGACGGCACGATCGGGCTGGCCATCGGCGACGTGTCGGGTAAGGGCATGCCGGCGGCCCTGCTCATGGCCAACCTCCAGGCGAGTCTCCAGGGCCAGGTGATCCACCCCAGCAGCGTGGCCGAGGTGGTGGGCCGGGTGAACAACCTGCTGGTGGCGTCGACCGACCCCCACATGTTCGCCACGTTCTTCTACGGGGTGCTCGACACACGCACCGCGACCCTCGTCTCCACCAACGCCGGCCACAACCCGCCCCTGATCTTGCGGGGCAACGGCGACGTGGAGACCCTCGGCACCGGCGGGTTGCTGCTGGGCATGATGCCCGACCAGGTCTACGGCCAGGAAGAAACGCACCTGGAGCCGGGGGAGGTGCTCGTGCTCTTCACCGACGGCATCACCGAGGCCGTGGGGCCTGGGGCCGACGATGGCGATCCCGAGGCCATGTTCGGTGACGAGGCCCTGGAGGAGGTCCTGCGCCGTCACGCCCACCTGCCCGCGGCCGGCATCCGTGAGGCCATCCTGAGCGCGGTGGCCGAGCACACGGCGGGCGTCAACCAGAGCGACGACATCACGCTGGTGGTGGTCAGACGGCAGGGCTGACCCGACCGTTATTGAGGTGGCACCGCGCTGCGCCACGGCGTATCCTAGGCGGCCACACCCTGCACCCAACCGGATTCTCCGCCAGGAGAGTCGGCACCCAGGAGAGCGGTCCATGCCCGAATG
>JAUUZX010000482.1 GCA_030592025.1 bacterium
GATCCTGCACTGGACCCGGCATGCCGCAGGGGAGCAGGTCCGTCATGACCGCTGAGAACTACTACGGCAGCCCTGAGGCCTTCCGGAAGTTCATCGACGGCGCGGGGCCCCCGGCGGCGATGGCGGGGGGACGGGGCTACTTCGTCGTCAAGCGACTCTTCGACATGGCGGCGGCCCTCGGGGGGTTGCTCCTGGTCTTGCCGTTGTTCCCGTTCATCGTGCTGCTCATCAAGCTGGAGACCGCGGGCCCCGTCTTTTTCCGACAGCGTCGCGTCGGCCAGGGAGGCCTGCTCTTCGAATGCCTGAAGTTCCGGTCCATGACCACCGACGCCGAGGCGCGGAAGGAGGAGTTGGCGGCCATGAACGAGGCGTCCGGTGCGGCGTTCAAGATCAAGATGGACCCACGCATAACGGGCGTGGGGCGTTTCCTGCGACGCAGCAGCCTGGACGAGTTCCCCCAGCTCATCAACGTGCTCCTGGGCGACATGACCATCGTCGGCCCGCGACCCCAGATACCCGAGGAGGTGGGCCAGTACACCCCGGAACAGGCCCGTCGCCTTCTGGCGCGGCCGGGGCTGACCTGCCTGTGGCAGGTTTCGGGGCGGAGCCAGCTCGACTTCGAAACCTGGATGAAACTGGATCAGGAGTACGTCCGGCGCCGCAGCCTGAGGCTGGATATCGAGATCCTGCTGCGCACGCTGCCGGCGGTCATCGATCGCAAGGGCGCCTACTAGGCCAACGTGTGCACCGAGGAGGCGGCATGATTCTGGGAGTGGGGACCGACATCGTCGCCGTGCCGCGCATCGCCGCGCTCATGGAGGCCCACGGCGGGCGTTTCCTGGAGCGCTGCTTCCACCCTGCTGAGCGGCAACTCGTCGAGGAACGGGGAGAGGGGGGCGCGGCAGCGCTGGCCGCTCGTTGGGCCGCGCGTGAAGCGTTCCTCAAGGCCCTCGGCACCGACGTGCGGCATCTGCCCTACCGGGACGTGGAGGTCGTGCGGCAGACGAGCGGGCCGGTGAGCCTCCGACTCCATGGTCAGGCCGCGGAGGTGTTCGCCCAACGGGGAGGCCGCGCCATCCATGTCTCCCTCAGCCACGAGCGCGAGTTCGCCGTGGCGGTCGTCGTGATCGAGGGCTGAGGCGCCGGTTTTCCCTTTGTGCTCTTATGCTTCCCGTGCCAAAGATCTTGGACACCGTCCGCCCCTGTGGTACATTCGCCCACCGAGAAACCGTAGACACGGCGCGGCGCCGTAGCATGCTCCGGAGGATGACCCGGACGATGGAACTCGACTTTTCGTTGATCGATGTTTTTACCGACACGCTGTTCGGCGGCAGCCGTTTGAACCTGTTCTTCGGCGGCGACGACGTGCCGTCGGATTTCATGCAGCGGTTGGCCATGGAGATGGGCACGGGCGAGACCGCCTTCATCCTGCCGCCGCGACGGGGCGGCGGCGAAGGCCGCTCGGGCCTGCGGGTCTTCACGCCTGCGGCGGAGATCCCCTTCGGAGGGCATTCGGTATTGGGGGCGACCTTCGCCCTGGACATCCACGGACGCCGCCCCCGCGGTCCGGGATCATTCATCTGGGAGTTGGAAGCCGGGGACTACGAAGTGACGATCAGCGATGAGGAGGGCACCCCCGCCTACAGCCTCGTCCAGGATCCACCGGTCTTCATGGGGCAGTATTTCCACCGGGGCAAGGTGGCCGCGGCCCTCGGGCTGGACGAGGACGAGATCGCCATCACCGGCTTGCCCTGTGAGGTGATCTCCACGGGGTTGCCGATCCACATCGTGCCCGTGGCGTCCCTCGAGTCCATGAGCCGGATCAATCTGCGGCGGCGCGAGGCCGACGCCATTGCCCGCGACCTCGGTTTCGGGGACCTGTTCGTCTTCACCTGCGAGACGGAGGACCCGGAAGCGACGGTCCATTGTCGCATGTTTGCGCCTCACTTCGGCATCCCCGAGGACGCGGCCAGTGGTGCCGCAACCGGTGCGTTGGTGGCCTACCTCCTGAAGCACCGCCTGGTGAAACTCGCCCCGCGGGTGCGCATCATCAGTGAGCAGGGGCTGGAGATGGGGCGACCGAGCCGCATCATCGCCGAAACCACCGTCGTCGACGGGCAGGCCCGAGCCATCACGGTCGGGGGTTCCTGCGTCGAGGTCGGGTCCGGACGGATCCGCATCGCCTGAACTCGTTCCGCGGCGCTTCGGCGCGCGGGAAACAATCTGGAAGGAACCTTCGATGAACGCACCTGCCGGCCTGACAACAGAGATGACCGACATGATCATCCAGACCCTGCGCCAGGTCGTCGGCCGGGAACTTCCGGACGAGAAGATCCTCGAGCTGGACGAGAAGGATATCTTCCCCGCCGACGTGATCCGCAAGCTGCTCTCGCCCGACGTGGGCATGCATCTCATCTTCCTGCCCGAGAGCGCGGGTGGCCTCGGTGGTGGCGCCCGGGACATCTGCCGCGTGAGCGAGGAGATGGCCGGCATCGATCTGGGCGTGGCCACGGCCTTCCTCGCCATCTGCCTCGGGACGGACCCCATCCTCGTAGGTGGCACCGAGGAGCAGAAGGGGTACTGGCTGAAGCGCATCGCGGGCGAAGGCCTCATC
>JAUUZX010000449.1 GCA_030592025.1 bacterium
GAACACGTTGGTGTAGGGCATGGACTCCCCCGACTCGGCGTCGAAGATGCGTCCCTTGATGGTGGCCGGCGCATCGGGCGCGACGACATCCACCGGCGGCGGGTCGGCCAGCGCCACGGCGGCGCAGCCCGCCAGCAGGGCGACCAGGAGGACCCGTGCGATCAAGGCACGGCCCCGGCCGGGCGAGGGCCTCATGGCGCCACTCCCAGGTGCTGCTCCAGCAGGGCCCCGACGTTGGCGACCGCGTCCACGCGCTCGAAATAGTGCATGTCGAGGGAAACGGCCACGACACGGGCCACGGGCGTCGTCGCCTGGGACGGCCGGCGCACCACGACGATGGGCGCGGGCGGATCAACGATGTCGAAGCGCACGGAGCCGTGGCAATCACCGCGCACGCACTGCTCCATGCGCATGATCGGCTCGGTGTCGGCCCCTTCGAGGAGGAGCATGCCGAAGGAACGGGAGAAGCGGTTGGTGCACGCCATGTCGACCAGGCCCGGCCCGTGGGCCTCGGCGATCGATCCGTTCATATCGTCCATGATGTCCTGGGGGTCCGTCGTCACGAGCACGCCCAGGACGTTCTGGAGGAAGGCCGGGCTGATGCTCGAGTTCGTGCCCACGAGGTTCGCCGTCGCCAAAAGAAACCGGCCGGGATCCTCACCGTCGACCGGCTCCACGTAACGTCCGATGACGCCACCGGGATCGCTCGCCGCCAGCAGCATGGGGCTGGTCGAGCCGCCGGACCAGATCACCGCGTCGAACAGGCGCATGGTCTCGAGCAGGACGGCATCCTGATCGGGGTAGCCGTAGAAGAAGGTGTAGGTCTGCCAGTTCCCGTCGCCGAGATGGCTGTCGAGGGCCTCGCCCCAGAAATCCCGGCCCAGGGACGGGGTGTTGTCGGTGACGTAGAGTACCGGTCCCTGGGGTGCCCGCACCTCCCACTCGTAGATGAAGCGCGTGTCCGCCGAGGCCTCGTCCCCCACCGAGATCGTGAGGGTGCGCGGTCCCGGGGCAACCTGGTCGATCATGAGCTCGAACTTCTTGATCTCGTCGAGGGTCGCGAACGGCACGCGAACCCAACCCGTTTCCGGGTCGGCGGCGGGGTCGTCATCGTCCCAGGTGACCGTCGGTTCGCCGTCAACCAGGGTGTAGCGGTAGAACGGGTCCATGGTGACGGCCCCGTCCAGGTCGAAGGCGAAGAGGCGGAAGTGGCTCGGGCCCCAGTTCCAGAACACCGTGTCGGGAGCCGCGCCACCGTTGTCGGTGACCTCCCGCTGCATGTTCGTCAGGGGCTCGAAGTCCGACTGGAAATTCACCGCCGGCGGGAAGTTCCGCATGGGGATGAATTGCACCACCGTGTCGCTGAACGCGCCGCGATCGTCCCGGCAGGCCAGGTAGATCGTGGCCTCGGCGTTGCCCTCGTTGTCGGGCACGAAGGACATGGTCGTGTCCGTGCGGCTCGTCGTGTCCCAGGGCGCCGGCTGGTCCCGGTCCGAGCGGATCGAGACGTAGTACTCCCGCACCCAGCCGTCCCTGTCGGTGCCTGACCAGTTGAAGGTGCGCTGGAAATAACTCGTCGGGTTCAGCTCCGCGCCGGGTTCCGGGGGCGCCACGAAGATGCGGGCCGTCGGCGGGCTGTTCGTCACCGATTCCGGATCGAAGGGGTCGTTGCGGGAACATCCGGCCAGCCAGATCGCCGCGCCGAGCACCACGCAGGACGCCAACGCCGCGCAGACGGTCATCAGTCGGGTGTTGCCGGCCAGGCGCATCATTTGATGATCACCAGCTTCCCCCGCTGAAACTCGCCGGTATCGAGATCCTCGACGACGTAGACGTACAGCCCCGAAGCGATGGACCGGGAGTGGGAGCTCAGGAGATCCCATTCGAGTTGCCCGGACACCGGGTTGTTGTGCTGCAGCGTCTGGACCACGTCGCCGGCCACCGTGAAGACCTGGATGGTGCAGCGGGCGGGCAGGCCCGTGAACCAGATCTTGCGGCCCAGTTCCCGTTCGCCTGTCTGACCGTCGAACAGGGAGGCGGCGCGGTACGGATTCGGGTAGACGCCCACCGTGCGCGGATGGTCGGCCGTGGAGGGCGCCGGTCCCGGGTAGACCTTGTAGGCGTTCTCGTTGAAGCCGCTCTGGAACTCGGGCAGCCCCTCCACCAGGTCCGGCGCGCTGAAGGACACCACGGAATAGTAATAAGGGAAACCGTCCAGCAGGCCCGTGTCGACGATCTCCCGCTTGCCGTCCTCGTTCAGGGGAGGCAGGCCCGTGTCGAAACCCACGCCGTCGATCTTGTCGTACTGGGCCACCAGGGTCGCCAGTTCGTAGGGATCCTTGTAGATGGTCTCGCCCTGGTAGCGGTACACGCGGTAGCCCTGGAAATCCTCGCTCCCGGTGGTGCGGCTGATGTGGTGCTCCGGCGAGCGCAGGGGGTTGTCCGTGGGCAGGGCCACGCCGTCGGTGTCGACGGAATCGCCGGGCGCCCAGCTCAGGATGACCGAGTCGTCGGCGAAACCGAACTCCAGCCGTGGCGACGGCGGGCCGGCGGGGATGACGAAGCCCTCGTCGTAGGCCAGCTGGGCCACCTTGCTGTTGGCCAGCAGGCCGAGGGAATCGGGGCCGGCGACGATGGCCCAGGTCATGCGCAGGGTGTCCTGATCCGCCAGACTCGAGAAGGGCCCCGTCGACATGATGCCCACCCAGTTGCCGGGCATGGTGAAGTCGCGCTCCTGGGTCTCGCCCACGTCGAACTCGCCGTTGCCCATGAGCTGATACTTGCCCATCTGGGGGATGCTGTCCGGATC
>JAUUZX010000098.1 GCA_030592025.1 bacterium
TCCCGATCATGATCTCGACATCATGACGGCGGGCCAGACACCGAACCGGATCGCAGCGCGGGTGATCGCCGGTCTCGAGCCGGTCCTCATGGGTGAAGAGCCGGACTGGGTCATCGTTCAGGGGGACACGACCACGACGGCCGCCGCAGCCCTGGCCGCCAGTTTTGCGGGCATCAAGGTAGGCCATGTCGAGGCGGGACTGCGCACCCATGACCCGCGCCAGCCCTTTCCCGAGGAGATCAACCGGCGTGCCGTGGGTGCGGTGGCCAATCTGCATTTCGCCCCGACCGTGCGGGCCCGGGACAACCTCCTGCGCGAAGGGGTGGCCCCGGAGCAGATCCACGTGACGGGCAACACCGGCATCGACGCTCTCTTCGCCATGATTTCCGATCTCGAACCGGCGCCCGAAGATCTCCCCTGGGCGGGCCTGCCCCCGGATGCCCGCATCGTCCTGGCCACCGCCCACCGGCGCGAGAACCTGGGGCGGCCCCTCGAGGACATCTGCCTGGCTCTGCGGGACATCGCCCGGAGCAACGGACGGGACCTTCACGTCGTTTTTCCTGTCCATCCCCGGTCGGAGGTGTCGTCGACGGTCCGGCGCATCCTGGGGGATGAGGCCAACATCATCCTTTGCGATCCTCTCGGCTACGCGGACCTCATCCGCTTGATGGTCCGTTCGGAACTCGTCATCACCGATTCGGGTGGTCTCCAGGAGGAGGCCCCTTCCCTCGGCAAGGCGGTCCTGGTCCTGCGCGAGGTGACGGAGCGACCGGAGGCCGTGGAGGCCGGTGTCGCCCGATTGGTCGGCACCGACCGGACCCGCATCGTCGAGGCCGCTGCCGCCTATTTGCAGGGACCGCCGAACCGCGTCCGGGGTCGGGCGACCCTCTGCTACGGCGACGGCCTTGCTGCCGAACGCATCGTTTCCTGTCTGTTGGGCACACCCAGCAAGGAGTGGCGACCGCAATCTACGATCCAGGAACCTTGATGTCGAAGCTCATGCCGGGCCGACGATCAAGGAATGGGAGATGGGCATGGCCCTGAGGAGAAACCAGCAAGGCCGAATCATCGCCGTGGCGCTCGCCCTGATCATGATCCTGGCGGGGGTCGGCGCCGCCACGGGCTATGTGAAATGGCCCCTGATATCCCAGCCCGTTGGTGACGACTCCTGGGTCGTCGTCGCGGACTGGAACTTCGCGGACGGACCTTTTCCCGACGGCTGGGCCTACGGCGATTGGCACATCGCCGACGGCTACCTCGAGCTCGACGGAGGGCCTGCGGACTGGGCCGTGTACTTCACCCCCGTGCACCACGGGAGCAACTTCATCCTCGAGACCCAGGTGCAGCTGGTCAGCGGCTACGGTGGCAAGGGCGTGCGCGCTCATCTGCTCACCCGGGACAGCAACGGCCTGACCCACGAATCCGGCATGGTCCTGGCGGTCGCTCCGGACCGCATCGCGGTGCGTCACATGGTCAACGGCCGCGACGTCGTCAGTGACCTCATCCCCTCGCCGGTTGCGGCTGAGGGGTCGGATTGGCATGACTTGAAGGTCGCCGTGGTGGACGGCCTGATCTCGGCCTGGGTCGACGGCGAACTCGTCTACGAGACCGATCGCCGGGGACCGCCCGGCTACTACACCGAACCCCATCTCGCGGCGGAGAACGGCGTGGCCCGTTTCCGCAACATCAGGATCCGGTCCTCGTCGGGATCATGAGCGCGTGGCCTCGTCCCGACGGCAATGCAGAGGCGAAACGATGACCTGGAAGAACCGCACCGGCGTCGGTCGTCCCTTGGCGAGAGAGCTGTTGCTGGCCTTGGCCCTCGTCACGGTGTCCTGGATCATGGCGGCCGGTTTCGTGCCCGACGCCCTGGCCCAGCAGGCCCCGGCGGCGGACGTGCCTGGGCCGTCCCGGGTGGCGGGGGAGGCCCAGTTCGACAACAGTCGGCCGGAGGTCGAGCCCGGTCCACCGCGCCATCCCCTGGTGATCCGCATCATGAAGTTCGTCTTCTACGGGATCATCGCCCTGATCTGCGTGTACCTCGTGCGGCACTGGTACTTCTCCCTGAACCGCGTCCTCGGCCGGCAGCGCCACCCCTACCTGGACATCGACACCGCCGACTGGCCCTGCGTCACCGTTCTGGTCCCCGCCCATAACGAGGATCTCGTCATCACGGGCATCCTGGAGGCGATTCTCGAGGTCGACTACCCCGAGGGACGGCTGCGCGTGATCCCCATCAACGACCGGTCGACGGACAAGACCGGTGAACTCATCGACGAGATCGCCGCCCGGCGGCCCGGCATGGTCACCCCCTTCCACCGCAAGGAAGGTCCGGCGGGCAAGGCGGCGGCGCTCGCCGACGCCATGGAACTCATCGAGGACGACATCGTACTCGTCTTCGATGCGGACTACATCCCGGGCCGGGGCCTGATCAAGCAGCTCGTCGCGCCCTTCTTCGACCCGGAGGTCGGGGCGGCCATGGGCCGGGTCGTCCCGCTGAACGTGGGGCGGAATCTCCTGACCCGGGCGTTGGACATGGAGCGTTCGGGCGGCTACCAGGTCGACCAGCAGGCCCGCATGAACCTGAAGTTGGTGCCCCAGTACGGCGGCACGGTCGGGGGCATCCGCAAGTCGGCCCTCGAGGCGGTCGGTGGCTGGCACCTGGGCAGCCTGGCCGAGGACACCGACGCCACGATCCGCCTCCTGCTGGGCGGTTGGAAGACCGTCTACCAGAACCGGTCCGAGTGCTACGAGCAGGTGCCCGAGACCTGGCCCGGACGCATGGCCCAGATCTTCCGCTGGGCCCGGGGCCACAACCAGGTCCTGCAGCGTTACGGCTGGAAGCTGCTCACGAGCCGTCACCTGCGCCTCGCCGAGAAGATCGATGGGCTGCTGCTGCTCAACGTCTACGTCATGTCCGTGGTGCTGCTGATCGGGTGGGGGCTGGGCGTGATCCTGTGGTACTTGGCCGTTCTGCCCACGAGCCTCCTGATCATCCTGGCGGTCACGAGCTACAGCACCCTGGGCAACTTCGCCCTCTTCTTCGAGATCGCGGCGGCGACCCATCTCGACGGATCCCACAACCGGGTCCGCCTGTTGCCTTTCATCATGCTGGGGTTCCTGGTGAGCCTGCTCTCGGTGACGCAAGCGACGTTGACCCAGTTCCTGGGCCGGCGGTCGGACAAGGGCGTGCGCTGGGACAAGACGGAACGCAGCCCGAGGAGACCCCAATGGGAGTGATATCAGCTGTCCTGTTCCTTATGGCTTTCGTGCTGCTGTGGGCCCTGCTGCCGTACCTGGCGGGTCTGCGTGAGATATGGCAGCAGACCGATGTGGCCCCCCTGCGCATCGCCCGCAGTTCCGAAGTGGAGATCCGCCACTTCGCCCGGGGGTTCCGCGCCCTGATCACCGAAGAGATCGCGGCCGTCATCGAGCAGAGCCGGACGCAGGAGAAAGGTCTGTCCGGCGTGCTGGAGTGCGGCGAGACGTACCTGGCCGTCGGTGGCGACAACGCCACGGCCTGCGAACCGCCCCTGGACGACGACGGCATGTGCAGCACGGTGCTGCTGGCCGGCGACCCCCTCGTGCTGCCGCGGGACATGGTCCACGTCGGCGAGGTGTACAGCACGACGACGATCCGCGGTGGCGCCAAGAGTGTCTTCCGTGCGGTCCTGGCCGAGCAGGACCTGCGCCTGGAAAGGGAGTCGGTTGTTCTGCGCTGGGCCCACGCCGCCGGCGAACTCTACGTCGGCACGGGCTCCATGCTGTGTGGCCGGGCCTCGGCCAACGCCGTGATCCGTCTCGAGGAGGGCTGCCAGTTCGAGCGCCTGAACGCTCCGTTGATCGTGTTCGGCATCACGCGGGGGCCCGGGGAGCCGGCGCCCGACCCGGCACGATCCGAAGAGGACAGGCGCCCCCTCACTCCGAAGGACCTGCCCAACCACGTGGAGGTTACCGGCAACCGCTGGCTGGTGCGCGGCACGTTGAAGTTGCCGCGGCACAAGATCATCGACGCCGACGTCGTCGTCGTCGGTGGGGCGGAACTGGAAGACGGCTCCATCGTCACCGGCAGCATCAAGACCCACAAGGACCTGGTGATCGGCCGCAACGTGCGGGTCGGCGGCAGTGTGGTCGCCGGTCGCGACCTCGTCGTGGGCGAAGGCAGCCAGATCAAGGGGCCGGTCATCGCCGAACGCGATCTCGTGCTGGACAAGGGCAGCGTCATCGGCTCGCCGGAGGTCGCGACGACCGTGTCGGCGCGGACGATCCGTTGCCGGTCCGGCGCGCAGTGCCACGGCACCGTCTGGGCCCATGACACGGGGGAGGTGCCGCTGCCCGAGGAGGGCACGGTATGGGACCAGGAAGATGTTCCCGACAACGCAACCAAGGAGACCGTCACATGAAATCCGGCGAGCAATCCGCGCACCGGTTTGTCGCGGGCGCCGAGCTCGGAACCCTGGAACCCTGGCTCGAGGCCCTGCGTCGTCGTGGTTGCTGCGGGGGGTGCATCTCCGAGCACCGCGCGCTGCGGCATTCGCCGTCGCCCCGCAAGCAGATCCTGGGCTCCGTGCTGCTGACGACCGTGATGCTCGTGCTCTGGTACCTGTCCATCGGCGGCGTGGCACGTTTGTGGCAGGCGGTCCTGGAGTTCTGCCGCATGGCGGTGGGCATGGGCGGCTACACGACGATCCTGGCCTATGAGCTCGGTCCGTTCCGTTTCGAAATCCCCTACCTGACGTTCTCCTCGGGATCGCCGGACAACCTGCTGTGGTGGATCGGGATGGCGCTGGCGGCCGTGCTGGTGGCGGTGTCGTTCCTTACCCCGCGGCGCTACCTGCCCGCGGCCTACTTCCTGCGGGTGGTGGCCTTCTTCCAGTTGACGGCGCAGTTGTTCTTCGCCCTCTGGCTGCACCACTTCCCCTACGGCGGCGCGGGCTATGTCCACGGCATGCTCATCGCCGGCCTGATGTTCGTTTCCCTGATCCCGCTGGTGCTGGGCCTCACGTACTACATGTTCGACTTCTCGCTGGGTCGCAAGGTGCTGCTGACCCTGGTCATGGTCGGTCACCTGACGATCATGATCCCGTTCCAGTACTTCATGCACGCGTACGTCGTCCACCATCTCTCGCTGCTGTTCATGCCCTTGATGTTCTTCATCTTCGGGCTGCCGGCCAACGTGATGATGTTCATCGCCTTCTTCGGCTGGGGCTTCAGCTGGCGCAACCGGTGGGATACCGAGGGCAACGGTGACCGGGGGCGATTGGTGAAGACCGTGGCCGTGGCCGCCCTCCTCGCCGTCTGCCTGGGTGCGGCGCCGCCGGCCGAGGGCCAGACGGCCCAGGATCTCGCGCAGCGCCTGCCGGAAGTCATCCCCGACACGACCCCGCCGCTGGTGCGTACGGTGACCGCGGGCTTTGGCTGGGGCGAGTACACGGGGGACACCAATCCCAACAACGGCCAGTTCGTGAGCGTGGCCTTTTCCCGGCCGGGACGCCACGCCTACAACATCGGCGTGGGGCGTCAGGAGCGGTTCACCCAGAAGGGGTACGGCATCGGGGCGGGCTACACCCACGTGATCGACCCGGCCACCAGCCTTTCCGTGGGGGCCAACACCGGCACGGGCGACCTGACCCCCAAGTACAGGCTGGGCGTGTCGGGCTCGCGTTCGGTCAAGGGCAACGTCGTGACCCTGGGGTTGTCCCACGAGCAGAGCAAGGTCGACATCAAGACCAACGGCGTGCACGTCGGCGTGACCCGCTGGCTGGCCCACTTCATCTTCAGCGCCGGCGGTAGCGTCTATTACGGCACCCCGGGCAAGACGACCTCGCCGTCGTTCACCCTGGGCGCAACCTACTACATCTGGCAGAGGCTGTACGCGGGGGTGGGGTTCTCCCATGGCCGGGTCTCGTACCTGGTCCTGGGTCCCGAGGACATCCTGGTGAACTACGACTCCACGGGGTACAACGTCGGAGTGTCCTACTGGATCGACGGGAAGTCGGGACTGAACGTCGGGTTCGACTACGGCGACACCGATTTCTTCATCGTGCGGGGCTACAACCTGAGCTACTTCCGTCAGTTCTGACGGCGGCTGTCGCGCCCGACGGCGGCCGAGGCCTGCCACCATTTCGCGGGGAATTGTTCCCCGAATTTCTGCGCCAGCCAACTGACCGCTACCACCAGGCAGACGTCGAAGAACACCTGGAAAAGGAACAAGTGCTTGATGGTGTCGGTCAGGCCCTCGGTCACGACGACCGTCAGGAACGCCAGGATCGTCATGGCGATCATGGCGCCGAAGAAGACGA
>JAUUZX010000340.1 GCA_030592025.1 bacterium
CCTCCTGCTGACCGGTTGCCGGGAACAACTCCCGGCCACGGCCCTGGAGGCCTTCATCGCCCGGACCGAGACCCTGGACAGCGACGTCCTCCAGGACACCCTGCGCGCGGTCATCGCCGAGGGCCCGCCCCATTCGGTCTACGCGGGGTTCCTGCTGGGCAACCACTACCACACCGCCGCGTCGGACAGCGCCCATCTGGTGGGCTGGCACGACATGGGCGTGGCCGTCCTGCTGGACAGCGCCACGGTGCAGTTCGAACGGGTGGTGGCCCAGGACAGCACGTTCATCGAGGGTCTGGTGAACCTGGGCTCCGTTTGGGACGACCGCTCCGAGGGGCTCACCAACCGGGCGCAGAAGGAGGACGCGCTGGCCCAGGCCGAGCGCTATTATCTCCTGGCCCTGGACCAGAACGCGGGCGACGACAAGGCCCGCTGCAACCTCGGGGGGCTGTACCTGCGCCAGCGCAGGACCTCCGACGCGTTGCGCGAGTTCACCACCGCGCTGGAGTACACCCCGGAGAGCCCCCTGGCCCACTACAACCTGGCCATCATGTTCGCCGAGTCGAAGATGTACCGCGAGGCCATCAAGGAGTGGGATCTGGCGGCTCGCCACGACGGTGACGGCGACATCGCCGAGCGCTCGCGGGACAATCTGCGCATCATCAAGGAGATGATGAACGCCCCGGGCGAGATCGCGGACAAGTGACCTTCCCGCTGCCCATCCCCGACGTTCTGCGTCGGCGTGTGGAGCCCGGCACGGGAATTCTGCTCGGCCTCAGCGGCGGTGTCGACAGCGCCGTCTCCCTCGCCCTGCTGCGCGCCCTGGAATGCGACGTCCAGTGCGTGACCTTCAAGAATTTCTGCTACGGCGATGCCGAGACGGAGCTGCCGGAGAAGTCCTGCTGCTCCCTCGAGGCCATCGACGACGCCCGCCGCCTGGCCGGTCGCTTCGGCGCCAACCATTGGGTGGGGAACGTGGAGGACGCCTTCCGTCGGCAGGTCATCGAGCCCTTCGTGGCCGACTACCGGGCGGCCCGCACGCCCAACCCCTGCCTCGATTGCAACGGCACCGTCCGCTTCCCCGAACTCCTGCGCCTGGCCGACCGGCAGGGGTGCGCCCTGGTGGCCACCGGTCACTACGCGCGGGTGGAGGGCGAAGGCGCCGGGGCGCGGCTTCTGCGAGGCGTCGACCCGGACAAGGACCAGGCCTATTTTCTGCACCGCATCGGACGGGAGCTGCTGCCGCGGGTCGTTTTCCCCCTGGGGTGGTACACCAAGACCGACGTGCGGCGGGCCGCGCAGGAACTGGGCCTGCCGGCGGCCACCAAACGCGACAGCCAGGAGATCTGCTTCGTGCCCGACGACGACCGCAGCTTCCTTTTCGCGGGTGACGGAGAACCGCCGCCGGGGGAGATCGTGGATCGTGGCGGCACCGTGCTGGGCCGTCACCGCGGGCTGGTCCACTACACGGTGGGGCAGCGGCGGGGGCTGGGCGTCGCCGCGTCGGAGCCGTTGTATGTGCTGAAGCTGGAGCCGGCGACCAACCGCGTCGTGGTCGGCGTGCGGGACGAACTGGCGGTGGGGAAACTGGCCGCCGACGAATTCGTCGCCACGGTGGCGGACCTGCCGGCGGTCGGTGAGACCTACGGGGGTGTCACCGTCACGGTGGGCATCCGCCATCGCCACCGGGGGGCGCCGGTCAGATCGTGGCGCCTGGCCGATGGGCATCTCGAGGTGGATCTGGCGGCCACGGTGGACGGTGTCGCGCCGGGCCAGGGCCTGGTGCTGTACGCCGGCGACCTGGTGCTGGGCGGCGGGCGGCTGCTGGCCGCCGAGGGAGAGGCAGCCCCATGAAGAACTGGAAGAAACCGGCCGTCCCGGTCCTGGTCGTCCTGGTGCTGGGCGTGGCCCTCGCCGTGCCCGCGCTCCTGTCCGGGGACAAGGTGCGGGATCTGGTGGTGGAAAAGATAGCCGAAGCCACCGGCGCCGAGGTGACCCTGGGCGACGCGACGGTCAGGGTGCTGCCCCGTCTGGCCGTGCACCTGGAGGACGGGCGCATTGCCGGCACCGGTGCGGCCCTCGCGGCCGCCCAGGGACGGGACGTGGAGGTGGAGGATTTTACCGTCGACCTGGCCCTGGTGGAGGTGCGGGTGGCCCTGCTGCCCTTGTTGCGACGACGCATCGCGGTGACATCCGTGAAGATCGACGTGCCCTCCCTCGAGGTGACGACCGCCGAGGATCGCATCATCGCCGAGGGCGCGGTCCTCACCGTGCACGACCTGCAGTTGGGCGTGCCGGAGGCGACGGCCCCCACCGCCGATGAACCGACCCCGCCGGGTGTGCTCATCCCCGTGGATCTGTCCTGCCGGGCGGAACTGGCGGTGGAGCGGCTCACCGTGGGCGGCGCGGCCTACGACGAGGTGACCGCCGAAGCCGTCCTGGTCGAACGGGTGATCATCGTGGCGCCCGCGCGGGCCCTGCGGGGTGGGGGCGAGCTGGCGGGGGAGGCCGTCATCGACTACGCCCGGGACCCCTGGGGCGTGCTCACCTTCAGCTTCACGGCCCAGGGCGTGCCGGCGGCCGAGCTGCTGGCCCCCTGGGCGCCGGACGTGGGGGAAAGGCTCGTGGCCGACCTCGAGGCCGAGGGCGCCGGCACCTGCCGGTTGCGCGACGGCGACACGGCGCAGCGGACCCTGTCCATGACCGGGGCCCTGGCCGCGGCCGACGGCGTGCTCCACGCGGGGAACTGGCTGACCGACGTGCGGCCCTACCTGGGCAAGCGCCAGGACCTGGTGGACATCCGCTTCCGTCGCCTGGACCACGTGTTCAAGGTGGAGGACGGCCGTTACGTCGTGCAGGAATTGGAGATCGACGGTCTGGACACCCGGTGGCTGGGCAGCGGTTCGCTGGGTTTCGACGACACCATCGACGTTAGCCTGGCGGTGCTGCTGCCGGCGGGTTTCACACCGGATCTGGGCCAGTGGAGCTTCCTGGCCGACACCCTGCGGGACGAAGAGGGGCGCGTGCATCTGGATCTGAGGTTGACGGGCCGCGCATCCGCACCGAACGTGGGGGTGGACCTGAGCCGCCTCACGGCGGGGACCGGGAAGAGCGCCGGCGAGGCCCTGCAGAAGGGCTTGGGCGGTCTCCTTGACAAATGGCGGGACAGATAGTAGCGTGCCTCTCCGCTGACGGCGTCGCGGAGGCTTGTGGCCTGACCGCGCCGGGGCGGAACAGGGTATGTTACCAATAGGGCCTTGAATTTTTGGGATCCCGCGATCCCGCCCGAGATCCTCGGGGAGGGCTAGTCCTAATTGGTAAGGCAGCGGTCTTGAAAACCGCCGGGTGAAAGCCCTTGGGGGTTCGAGTCCCCCGCCCTCCGCCAGGATACCGGAGAGGTGGCCGAGTGGCTGAAGGCGCACGCCTGCTAAGCGTGTGTGGGGAAACTCACCGAGGGTTCGAATCCCTCCCTCTCCGCCA